>JBIIGW010000003.1:0-21321 GCA_044236295.1 Candidatus Planktophila sp. | reverse complement strand
CAAAAGAGTTACTTAATGGAAAATTTCTATCGCATTCAAAGAACCCGTCTAAATGTCTTGATGGAGAAAGGCAAACCTGTTGGTGGTGCGTGGAACTTTGATAAAGAAAATAGACTGCCTCCCCCAAAAAACTACACTTGGCCCCCATATCTAGAACACAAACGAGATCAGATAGATAAGGATGTCACCGCAGAAATTGGTTATATGCCTGATTCAACGTGGGCAACAACTCGCAAAGGTGCACTAGCTCAACTAAAAAACTTTATTGACAATCACTTTGCCCAGTTTGGTCCCTATGAAGATGCAATGGCGCTAGATAACTGGGCGCTACATCACTCACTGTTGTCTCCGTATTTAAACAATGGATTGCTGCACGCCCAGGAAGTTATCGATGCAGCAGAGGCTGCCTTTAAAACCGGCGAGATACCAATTGCATCTGCAGAAGGATTTATCCGCCAAATTATTGGCTGGCGCGAATATGTCAATGGAATGTATTGGTATCTAGGCCCTGAATACCGAGAGAACAACCAGCTGGGTGCTACTCGTCCATTGCTGCCGTTGTTTAGTGATTCCAATAAAACTCAGATGAACTGCGTAAAAACAATTGTCTCTGACGTAGAAACCCGCGCCTGGGTTCATCACATTCCACGGCTGATGGTCTTAAGCAATCTGGCTTTGATAACAGGTACTCATCCGCAAGAGTTTTTAGATTGGATGCGAGAGGTATTTATCGATGCCAGCGAATGGGTAATGGTTCCAAACGTTATCGGTATGGGCTTACATGCAGATGGCGGTGCCATGATGAGTAAGCCCTATGCAGCAGGTGGTGCCTATATCTCGCGCATGGGAAGTTACTGCAAGAGTTGTGTTTATGATCCAAAACTGCGAGTTGGCGAAACTGCATGTCCCTTTACGACTTTGTATTGGGATTTTCTTGATCGACATAAAGAGACTTTTGTTAAAAACCACCGAATGAGCCAGCAAGTAAATGGCCTAAAGCGGTTGAGTGATTTAGATGCCCTGGGTGTTAGAGCTCAGCAAGTTTTAGATGGACTAGATAAGGGCGCTATTTAAATACGTTTTGCGCCAGCAAATGGTTTGCGACCAAAGCTTCTAGGAAACTCTACGACCTCAACGCGCTTGCCTGGACGTGGTGCGTGAACCATTTTTCCGCCGCCCATATAGATGGCCACGTGGCTAATTGGCCTACCAAAAAACACCAAGTCCCCTGGCTTAACAGAGTTAAAAGAAATGTTCTTCCCGTATCTGATCTGGGCTCTAGAAGAGTGAGGCAGTGAAACGCCTGCATTTTGGAAGGCGCGCATTGTCAATCCTGAACAGTCCCATCTAGTTGGACCAGCTGCCGCCCACACATAAATATCGCCAATTTGTGCCAGCGCATACTTTAAAGCTTTTGAGCCACGAGTGTTATCGCCAACAAAGCTTGATGCATACTTTTTTGATGCATCAAAAATTCTGCCCTCGCGCTCATTTTCTTCACGTGCAAGGCGTTCGCGATCTTCTTTCTTTAATGTGTTCAGCAGTTTTTCAGCAGAGGCCAAAGATGACTTTGCTTTTGCAATCTCTTTGTTCAAAATCGCTCTTTCGCGAATCAATAACGCCGTTTTGTCAGAGACTACAGATTGGGAAGCATCTACGCGTTGCTTGCTCGTTGAGAACTGACGCAACTGGCGGGCATAGTTGGTAGATACAAATCCCAAAGTAGATGCATCCGCTAAATACTGTGAAGGGTCAACAGAAAAAACCAAACCTATCGACTGTCCTAAACCACCTGACATATAGTTTTCGCGGGCAATCTTTTCGATCACAGTACTGGCTGCATCTAAATCTTTACGCAATACAACTTCTCGGCCCTGAAGAATTTGCATTTCTTTCTCTAAAGCTTTAATTCGAATATTTGCCTCATTAGCTGCCTCATATTTTTCAGCGGCTAATGTTCTTAGGCGATCAACTTCTCTTTGAACACTTGCAACCGACGGGGCTGCCGATGAAACTGAAGGGATCAACGTGATGGCAAGTGCCACAGCAACAACCTGGATAACCCAAATCCCCACGCGCCTAGGACCACTGCCCGCGCGAAGCTGCATTGCATTGGCTATTTTGATCAACACCAAAACATTCTAACCAAGGCACTTGTCTAGACACTCATTGAAATTGCTCTGATTTAGGCGTAACGCCTAAGAAACTTGTCACAAAAGTACTGAGTAAATACTGAGCCCAGCGTAAATGAATTACGCAACATTCATGTTGCGTAAATACCCCCCTGGACGGTAGAGTCGGAAACATAAGGCCGCCGGCCCCAATGTCCCTGGCCAGATCTCTACAGAAAGTGATCCCCGTGCTCAATATGAAGAAGTCCGCAGCCCTTGTTGCAGCCTTGATGATGCTTGGCCTAGTTACAGGTTGTTCCTCTTCTACTAATGAGCAGGCAGCTGAGGTTTCAGAGTTAACTATTTATTCCGGAAGATCTGAAGAGTTCATTGCGCCGTTTTTTGCCAACTGGCAAGAATCAACTGGCATCAAGCTCAATGTTAGATACGGAGACTCTGCCGAACTTTCTGCGCAGATTTTAGAAGAGGGTAACAACTCACCTGCAGATCTATTTCTTTCACAAGATGCCGGATCACTTGGTGCCATTTCACAGGCTGGGCTATTTACAACCTTGCCAGCAGACGTTGCAGCAAACATACCTGCAGAGTTTGTAGCAGCTAACCGCCAATGGGTTGGTGTTACAGGTCGCGCTCGCGTATTTGCCTATGCCCCAGATCGTGTTAAAACTTTGCCAACATCTGTCACAGATTTAGTTAAACCGATCTATAAAAATCAGATTGGTATAGCTCCAACAAATGCATCTTTTCAAGCATTTCTTACTGCGCTTATAGAAAGCAAGGGAAGCAGTTTTGCCAAAACCTGGCTAGAAGGATTGCAAGCAAATGGTGTGAAGATCTACCTTAAGAACTCCGCCATTGTTGAAGCAATCGATAAGAGCGAAATCTCAATTGGCCTTGTTAATCACTACTACACCTGGGAAGTGTCAGAGGCATTGGGTCGTGCAATTAATGTTAAGAATGGCTTCTTTGCACCAGGTGATCTTGGTAATCTGATTAACGTATCTGGCGCCGGCATCTTAAAGACAAGTGCAAAGCAAAAAGCAGCACAAGATTTAATCAACTACCTAACCTCTGTCGCAGCACAAGAAAAATTCGTATCCGATACTCATGAATACTCGCTAATCCGAGGTGCAAAAGCACCTACAGATCTGCCTGCGCTAGTTGCAATTGGCGCCCCAGCAATTGATTTGAAAACCCTGAGCAACATCAAGGCAACACAGGACCTGCTCATTCAAGTAGGTCTGTTGTAGAAAAATGCTAACCACTTCCCCTGCGCCAATAGAGCAACAACCTTTACCGGTTGCGCAAACACGCTCTGGATGGCGGGTTGTGCTACTTGCTGCAGTGGGGGCAGTTGCAGCTATTTCGATGATTCCATTTGTCTATCTCTTGGTTCGAGCAAGTGATAAACCAATTGATGAAATAATCCAGCTGCTATTTCGCCAAAAAACATTAGAGGTTCTTGCAACCACGGCCTCTCTTGTTGTGTGTGTTGTTGTAATCAACCTTGTTTTGGGCGTTGCAATCGCTAGTGGGCTTCACTTTGTGCAGTTACCAATGAAGCGCCTATTGGTCATCCCTACAGTGCTTCCTCTTGCTATTCCATCCTATGTTTTCACATACACATGGGTAGCACTTGTGCCTTCTTTTTCTGGCTTTGCAGCTGCGGTATTTATTCTTTCTATCTCGACCATCCCCTACATTATTTTGGCAACACTTGCTGGGCTACGAAGTATTGATGGTTCACAGATAGAAGTTGCCAGATCGTTAGGGCTTAACCCAATCCAGGTTTTTTCACGCGTTGTCTTTCCTCAAATTCGCGGACATGTTAGCGCCGGAGCTTTATTAGCTGGTTTATATACGATGAGTGATTTTGGCGCCGTCTCACTTCTAAATGTTGAAACTCTGACTGTTTCTATTCAAAACATGTATCGCGCATCCTATGATCGAAGCGCCGCGGCAGTTATTTCATTTGTGCTTATCGCTTTTTCAATTCTCTTTGTCATGGCCAATGAGTCAATAAAAGGTAGATCGACCAACAAACAGCTTCTCAAATCACTCTCTGTCAAAACACCTTTGATTCAAAAGGCATACCTACAATTTGCAACGGTTCTCATGATTGCCGCCTTTGCAATCGTGGCTGTGATTGTTCCATTTTATGTTTTGCTCACACGCTTTTTCTCTAATCCAGTTGCAATAGATTGGGCATCACTTGCTAGTGCAACATTTTCTACAGTCTCTGTTGCAGCCTTAGGTGCATTTATTGCTCTAGTTCTTTCTGCGCCTTTAGGGTATTTACTATCAGGTGCGCCATCTCGCTTTGCAACTGTTACTAACAAGATGGTTGTCATCGCGCATGCTTTGCCGGGTGTTGTTGTAGGTCTTGCCTTGGTTTCAATTGGCTCAAAGCTTGGCGGGCTGTATCAAACAACATTTTTATTGGCACTTGCCTATGCAATTCTCTTTTTAGCAAAATCTGTCACCAGTATGAGCTCTTCATTGGCTCGTGTTCCAAATGGAGTTAAGGATGTTGCAGCAACACTTGGAATGAATCAATGGTCAGTTGTTAAAAAAGTAATCGCACCCATTGCTGCTCCAGGTATAGGTATAGGAACAATCTTGGTCTTTTTGACTGCGATGAAAGAACTGCCAGCGACATTGATGCTGCGTCCAACAGGTTTTGAGACTTTAGCTACCCAAATCTGGTCATCTGGTTCGATCAATCGATTTAACGAGGCCGCGCCCTATGCCTTAATCTTGGTTCTTGTGGCTGCTATTCCTACATTTTTAATTAGCAGGCCAGATAAAGAAGAACAGTCTTTTAACTATGAGAACGCGGGAGGCCCAAGTGAACGCTCTTGAAGTCTCGCACCTTAAAGTATTACTGGGTAACAAAGTTGTTCTAGATGATCTCTCGTTATCTCTTGCACCAGGTCAGATTGCAGCTCTATTGGGTCCATCCGGCTGCGGCAAAACAACATTGCTTCGCTCTATCGCGGGATTGATCCGCCCCAGTGAAGGTCAGATCCGATTTGGAAAGCAGTTAGTTTCTTTCTCATCAGTTCACTTGCCGCCACATAAGCGAAAGATTGGCTATGTTCCACAAGAAGGTGCGTTGTTTCCTCACCTTAATATTGCCGACAACATCGCTTTTGGAATTGATCGCGCAGTGTTTACCAAGGATCAAATTCGCCAAACTACTAAAGAGATGCTGGCACTTACGGGCATGGAAGGTTTTGGAAAGCGAATGCCACATCAGCTATCTGGTGGTCAGCAAACTCGCGTTGCTTTAGCCCGAGCGCTTTCAATTAAGCCATCTATTGTTTTACTCGATGAACCGTTTTCGGCGTTAGATGCAGAGCTTCGCACAGAACTTCGCGCCGACGTAATCAACCTACTGCGTTCTCAAAATACAACTGCCATTTTAGTTACCCATGATCGTGAAGAAGGCCTTGTCTCAGCCGATGTCATCGCACTGATGCGAGATGGCAAGATCGTTCAATCGGGATCTCCTGAAGATGTCTACTCATCTCCAATTTCTCCAACGATTGCAATCAGCACTGGCGACGCGCTAGTACTACAGGCATCTAAGTTATCTGATGGTTCTACTGACTATATTCTTAACCCAGTTAAGTCTTCTGCGAACTTGGTGACATCTGGACACATTGTTATTCGCCCTGAAGAGATTAAGCTCAGCAAATCCGTTTCATCAGATTCAATTAATGGGCTAATTACCAAGATTGATTACTACGGCCATGATGCAATGGTTGCAATCGATGTTGCAGATCAACACTTACAGGTTCGAATTCCTGGACCATTTGATTTTAATGTTGGCCAAAATGTTGCTCTAGAGCACGTTGGTCCAGTTCGCTTCTTTGCAAACAACTAGTGAATTGTTACTCCACCGTCGATAAAGATTGTTTGGCCTGTAACCATGGCAGATTCAGGTCCCAGTAAAAACAAAACTGACTGAGCAACATCTAACTGTTCTGCCATGCGACCTAGCGGAATAGTAGACATTTTATCTTCCATAAAAACAGGATCAACTAACAATGGAGCAGTCATATTGCTGGGCACAATCGTTGGCCCAACTGCATTTACACGAATTCCATCTGTTGCCCATTCAAAAGCTAGTGACTTTGCCATAAACATGACTGCGGCCTTACTCGCAGAATAAGAGACAGTGTTAAGAACAGCCGAATGTCCACTTGTGGAACCAATGTTGACGATTGTTCCCTTAACTTTTTTAAGCTCTGGGTAAACAGCCTGGCTCATAAAGAATGTACCGTTTAAGTTGATATCAATGACATCAGTAAAGTCTTTTTCTGACATCTCACTTGCTTTTGCTCGGCGCACGATTCCAGCGTTATTTACTAAGTGATCTAGGCGCCCATGCTTTGCAACAACTTCTTTAACTAAATCAACACATGATTGCTTTGATCTAACATCTAAGTGATGACGAGTGTGCGGAGCTGTTAGTTCACTAGTCCACTCTGATTCCGGCAATATGTCGGCAGAGGCAACAATGGCCCCCCGGTTAGCTAACTGTTGAGCAATCGTTGCACCAATACCGCGACCGCCGCCGGTAACAATTGCAACCTTGCCGGCGAAATCCTTAGTAGATGACATTGGAATTAATTACCAATGAAGTTACTGCTATCTCCCCAGAAAGCAAACTTGCGTTGCAAAGCTTTAACCACAATGTGCGCAAAAATTCCCATGAGTGAAAGAACAATAAGAAGGGCGAACATAGTTGGGATTTGGAAATTGTATTGAGCCAAGAGAACCATCGCTCCTAAGCCTTCTTGTGCTCCAAGGAACTCACCAACTACTGCACCTAGAATTGCAAGCAAGATTCCAACATCTAGACCAGCAAAGAAGAATGGTAGGGAGCATGGGACTTGAACCTTTAAGAAAATCTGAAATCTAGATGCTCCAAAAACGCGCAACATCCTAATTTGGTCGTTATCGGCAGACTTGAGACCTTCGATAATGTTAATGAGCATAGGAAAGAAAGCCACAGTTGCTGCCATGACAACCTTGCTTGTCATACCAAAACCAAACCAAACAATGAAAATTGGCGCTAATGCGATTTTAGGGATTGCTTGAAATCCAACAAGGTATGGCATAAATGTTTTATCAATAATCTTGATCTGTGAAATTAAAGTTCCAGCTACTACGGCAAAAATTACAGCTGCAGTAAATCCCAGTAGTGTTTCTTGGGTCGTAACTCTAAAATTTGACCAAAACAGTGGATTGTCTAGCTGCTCAACCAGAGCTTCACCAATTCGAGATGGTGTTGGAAGGATTATCTCCTGAACCTTAAGTACATTAACTAGATTTTCCCAGAGTAAAACAAAAATGATAAAAGCTCCAGGCACCGAAAGGAGTTCTGGGCGTTCACGAAGAATCTTCATTTTTGTTTCCCCTTTATTCAATCACATTTGCAGCGTTAAAGTATTGGCGGATCTTCTTTACAAAGACGCCTGCGGCATCACTATTCATCATTTCAAGAGTTCTTGGTCTTGGAAGATCAATAGTAATAATTTCAGCAATACGCCCCGGTCGTGGGCTCATTACGATGACGCGGTCAGATAAAAACACCGCCTCGGTAATCGAGTGAGTAACTAGAGCGATTGTCTGATTACTTTCTTTCCAAATTCTAAGTAGTTCTAAGTTCATATATTCACGAGTCATCGCATCTAGTGCGCCAAATGGCTCGTCCATCAATAACACAGATGGCGAGTGAACCAATGCGCGACAGATTCCTGCGCGCTGTTGCATTCCACCACTGAGTTCGTTGGGATACTTATCTTCAAAGCCATCTAGACCTGCAAGGGTTAGTAGTTCTTTTGCCTTTTCTAAATGCTTTTTCTTATCAAGCTTTTGTACCTCTACGGGTACCATCACATTTTCTAGAATAGTTCGCCAAGGAAGCAATGTTGGTGCTTGAAAAACCATTCCGATTTCTGGCAATGGCTTCGAAACTTCATGACCAGAGACTGATGCGCTTCCTTCAGTCTTTGAAATCAAACCAGCAAGAATGTTAAGAAGTGTTGTTTTGCCACAACCCGATGGCCCGACAATAGAAATAAACTCACCTTTTTTAACGGTGAAGTTAATGTCAGAAAGAGCATGCGTTTTGCCGCCGCCTCTTGTGTTGTAAATTTTGTGCAGGCCGTCAACGTTAATCCAGGACGCCTCTTGCGAGGCGTCCTGGATTGCCGAGTTGTTATTTTTACTCATGTTCCCATTCTATACAGATTGGTTGCTTTTATTCTTACTTAGCTTTTTTTGCTGCTGCCACAATTGGAGCACGGTCAAATGTATTGGCGCGTCCAATCAAATCGGTATCAAGGAAAGCATCAAAATCAATGGCGATCTTCTTGTTGCCTGCAAGAGTGGCGTAATTCTGGTTGATCGTCCACTCAGCTTTTGTAATTGACCCAAGATTCTTCCACGTTGATGGAGTACCGGTTAGTGGTGCTGCTGACTTGAGCCATGCAGTAAGTGATGCGACTGCGGCAGGGGTTTTATCTGCTGCAGTAGAGCCAAGTAGTAGCTGTGGGAATTCTTTAAATCCAAGAGCAACTGCTGACTTAATGTTTGTGTTTGAGTACACAAGGCCCTTAATTGAAGCACGTAGGTAGCGCTCGTATAGTTCTGGGTTAGCCGCGTACTTATCTGCGTTTGCTACCCAAGAAAGTGAACGAACACCCTTGAATGTAGCACCGTTAGGGAAGTATGTAAGCGCTGTACCTGAGAACTCAATATCTGCATACACAGCTGAGTACCAAGCAAGTGCATCTACGTCGCCATTCTTAATTGCGTTGGCAGTAGACGCAGGATTATTTGTTGCAACAAGCTTTACATCGCTTTCAGTCATTCCATTGTCCTTGAGCCATGCCTTTACATATGGATAACTTCCAGAGGTGAAGTTAACAATTCCAATAGTTTTACCCTTTAGGTCAGCAGGCTTTGTGATTGGGCTTCCCTTTTTAACAGCGATTGACCAAGGCCAGTTTTGTACTAATCCACCAATTACGATGATGTTAGCGCCACGCTCAATTGCTTGCATAACTGGACCAAGGTCTGCTCCAGCAATATCAACAGCACCTGATGCCACAGCAGAAATTGCAGCAACTGCACCGGCAGAAGCTGTTGCAGTTACATTTAGGTTTTCTGCATCAAAATACTTCATTTGCTTTGGAACAGCATAAGTTGCGAACTCTTCTTTTGGACCATAAGGAACAGATGTTCCGCTATAAATAAATGATGCTTGCTTGTAAGCAGTCCACTTCTTGTTTTTGCAAGTAACTGTCTTAGCTGTTGTTGACACTGCAATTGCGTCAGCTGTTGAACATGCTGATCCAATTCTGACTGCTGCTGCTGCATTAGATACAGGTGTTGCAGCTAGTAGCGAACCAGCAACCAAAACTGCAAATAGCGCAGCTTGTGATTTCTTAGCTCGAGAAGATGTTGAAAAATTCATTCGTACTCTCCTTTATTGCTTGTTAAGAAGCAGCGCCCACCAATAGAGGTAAGCATGCTTTTGAGTGGAGTGAGCCTACGGCCGGTGTGAAAAAACGGCAATACATGCCGTGCGGTCCATGGTCTCGTTTTGATAACTTTAAAGGGGTGATTTGGACCAGTCCCTGTGAAGGCTCTGAGCAGTTAGCGCGAAACTAGTTGTGAAGCCACGGCTTTGGCCGCAAGGTAGGAAAACCCGAAGGCCGGAAGCAAGCCATTGCCGGCCAAGTAACCATCTGATCCGTGGCCCGAGATTCCCACTGCGGCGCCGCCTGCTGCATAAAGACCCTTGATAACCGAACCATCTTCTCTTAGCACTTGTGCGTTTGCATTTACTTCTACGCCGCCTTGAGTATGGAAAAGTGCTGGGCGAACTTTGATCGCGCCAAATGGTGCTTGCAATCTTTTTTCAAAAGCTTTTCGCCCAAATCGATCTTCACCCTTACCGTCATGGACGGCGTGTGCATTGTCTAACTCGGCCATTAACTTATCTGCCGGCACAGCAATAGCTGCTGCTAACTCTTCAATGCTATCTGCCCAAACAATTGCCCCGCTTGCCGCGGTGTATTCATATTCTTTGAACAGTAATGATCCTTCGTGGATAGCATTATCAATAATGATCCAACCGGTGTTGCCCTTTTGATCATTGAGAATTGCTGCATACTCAGAATATCCGGCAGACTCATCACCAAATCTTTCACCACCAGAGTTAACGATGAAGCCACCCTGCATGATTGTTGTCCAGCCCACCAAAGTTTTTGCGTGAGATGAAATTGCTGCATGGCCTTGATATGAATCTAAATACCCATAGCCAGCGCCGTGCTTCATACCAATTTGTAGCGCTTCACCTTTGGAATATCTAGATCCGTGATAGTAAATATAAGAAACCTCTTCATTGTGCTCAGCCAATAGTTTTTGGTTAGCACCATAGCCATTAGTTGCCATCAAGACATTATCCGTTGCAATCTCTTCTTGGCTTCCATCGGCGTTTTCAACAACTGCTGCAACTACCTGGCCATCTTTGATAACAACATCTACCAAACGTGTGCTTGCCTTAAAATCAAAGAGTTTTTGATCTGATGCAACTTTCCAGATTGGGCCAAGAACCAACTGACCCATTCGACCTGGCACTGACAAGCAACGATCAACAGAGTGACCTGGATAGTGGAAATCTGTCACCAGTTCCCATGGCACACCCAGTGAATCGGCCATCCACTCAAAAACTTCAACGCTTACATTGGTTAGCGCCTTTGTTGCCACAACATGGCCAGAGTTCTTAGTCTTTTTCATGATGTCTTTTGCAAAGATCTCTGGGGAATCAACGATTCCCTTTTCCTTTTGCCAACGTGAACCACTTGCAGGAAACATTCCAGAGGTCATAGAGGTATTACATGTGTTAATAAAATCTGGGGATGCATCAATGAGCAAAACTTTCACACCAAGTTGTGCTGCTTTGATGGCACCAACTAATCCGCCACCAGCGCCTGCAACAACTAAGTCGTATTTCTCCACGATTAAATTGTGACCCTACTCTTTTGTTCCAAAATCAACTTCAGCGCAAGCTCTGCAGGATCTACAACTTCAAGAGATAGCTGAGATTGATCCACGTTAACTGCAGAGCAACCATTGATCACAACAGTTGCACCTTTTGCTGCCAACTTCTCCACGCCAACCTTTAGCGCTTTGTGCCACAACTCTTCATCGTTGATTGCATCAAAACTTAAATTCAACACTTCAAGACCTGCAAAGTGATCGGCAAAACCATATTCACCAATACGACGCACAAGCTCTGCGCCAATTGTCTCGTTGCGAGTTACAGCGCCGACTTTGTGACCTTGTGCCACAAGATGTGCAGTCACGCTCTCTAGCATTCCAACGATGGCATCATTTGAACCGGGACGAAAGCCTGGATCCAAAACACAATCTGGCATAACAACATCTGCAACATCTGCCTTCACATGACACATGTCATCCATCAACGCTGCATCACTTGAAAGCACATCTGATTGCAGATCAAGTGCAACAGGGCTTGCTGTGCTCAGGTTTCGAAGTTCAACAGTTAATCCAGCTGGTGCAAGACGGGTGTAGCGCTCTTGGCGGCGTGCTAACTCTTCATCAGTAACATGAATCGGTGTAATCGCTACTACTCTCATCTGTGCTCCTCTTAGTTGTGCTGCAATGTACTTAGTTGTGCTGCAATGTACGAAATAGTAAGCCCAAGGCAGAGCTTGCACAATCCAAGAAAATTTAGATCTTGACCACAGCCTCAACGACAGCCTGAGGCGTTGCGCTGCTACCTAGCTTTTCTTCAACGTTGGTGGGCAGACCATTTAACTGCGCTGCAGATAATGTCGCTAACTGCGCTGCTATATCGCTCATCCAATACAAAGCAACCGGCCCTGCCCGATCAATGATCCGCTGTGCTTCAAGAATCTGTGCTTCACTGAATTTGGGCACATCGTTGTTGTTATCGTTGATCGTATTAAGCAAATACCTCTTTATATCAACGGCAATACTGGTTGCATCAGTTGACTGGGTTATTAGCTCTTGTAGTTGGCCATCTAAAGTGCGCGGTTTGCGCTTTTTCTTTGTGCGATTTAGAAATAGAAATATCACCAGGGTCAACAGCGCAAATTCGATCATGCCTAGAACCTAGCGACCCCCACTGACAATATAAAGAGCTCCCGACCTCCCATAGCAATCGCCTGTGTATTACAGTTGCGTATGGGATTTTTCGCTAACCTGAAATTAAAGCGCGCTCAGAAAGACGCCCGCAAGCAGTTTGAAATAGAGCAGGCCAATTGGGATGCCGACCACGCTCTGCTTGAAAAAATGGAGACCGTCTTTACTAATGCAAGCAATGGTATTGACTCTGTTCAAAACTTTTTAGTCAACGAAGCAGGCGAAATTGTTCTCTTTAGCACCCCTGCAATCTTTCACGAAACAAGGCGCGGGCCTAGCCAATTTGTCGGTGGATCATCGGGTGTAAGCATTCCTGTCGCAGCCGGAATTCGCTTTCGCGTTGGCGCAATGCGAGGCACTTCTATTCCTGGTGAAAATGCTCAAGCAGACCTTGATCAAGGCAACGTCATTGTTACAACAACTCGCATTCTCTTTGTTGGCCCCATGTATACAAAAGAGTGGGAGTTTTCCAAATTATTAGGTGCCTCCACATTAAACGATGAATCTGATTACATCTTCAATGTTTCTAACCGACAGAAAACATCTGGTGTTCGAGTTGAAGTCGATAGGGGCAAAGAATTTAACAGGGTGCTGGCCTTAGCAATAACAGCTGCAGAGGCTGGAGTTGGCGCAGTGCTTGCAGAGTTAAAAAACATTCGCAAAGAATTAACAACAAGCAAGCCGATGTTAGAGCTACCGAGTGAGCCAACAGCTTAATTAGTTGAAATATTGCAACTAGAAAACAAAACTTTATAGGCCTTTAAGGACTCCAAAAAATGCTGTAACACCTGCGGCCGCAAAAAACAGGGCTAGTGGGACCCAACCAAATATTTTGTATGGGGTGATCTTGCCGGTCTTTGCGCCAACTTCATTTTCTCTGTTCATACATGAAAGGCTACCGAAATCGCCCTTAGTTAGTTGCACTTTAGGGTGTTGCCCAATGGGCAATTTCTGTATTCTTGATCATATGAAGATGCGATCAATGTTGGTCCCAGTCGTAGCAGTCTTAATTACATCTCTTATGCCACATATTGCACAGGCAGCTAGCCAACATGGACATAATCACAGCATTAAGGCGAAAAAACCAAAGGCAACTGCAGCACCAAATGTGAAAAAATACAGCGTCACTATGGCAAAGGCGCACCTACCTTCTGCTCCTAATAAAGGCACAGATGATTACCGATGCTTTTTACTTGATCCAAAGGTTAAAGAAGATTCAATTGTTCGCAGCATCGAATTCATTCCACAACGCAAAAACTATGTTCACCACGCAATTATTTTTCGCGTAACAGAGGCTGATATCCCAGAAGCAATCGCTAAAGACAAAAGCGGAATCGGTTGGCCATGTTTTGGTGGCACAAGCCTTGGTGGAATGATGTCAACGTTTGTTTCATCTCCTTGGATTAGCTCTTGGGCACCTGGAGGCCGTAAAGATGTTGCTCCCGCAGGCTATGGAACACCCTTTAAAAAGGGAGAACGTTTTGTATTACAGGTCCACTACAACTTGCTTGCAGCAACAGATGGAAAGATTGAAACCGATCAATCCACAATCCGCATGGAAGCAGTGCCTGCAAAAGGATCAAATATTAAGCAGTTACAGCTAGAGCTATTTGCAGCCCCCGTTGAATTAGCCTGCCCACCAGGTGTTACTGGTCCGCTATGTGATCGCAGACAGTCAATGCTTGATCTTGCATCCCGCACCGATCCACTCAGTGCACAGCAAGCCAATGCGCTCAATTACATCTGCGGACAAAACCCCAACAGACCTATGCCGTCATTAACTTCAAGGTGTGACAGAGTGATGAACAAATACTTCAGCATTGTTGCAGCAGGCCCACATATGCACTTATTGGGACGATCATTAAAAATGACTCTTAATCCAGGCCGAGCAGATGCAAGAACAATTCTAGATGTGCCTAACTACAACTTTGATGATCAATCAGCGACTTATTTGAAGACACCAATTGCAGTAAACCCTGGTGACACAATTCGAGTTGAGTGCACATTTGATCCAACTCTTCGTCAAAAGATTCCGCAGCTAATGAGCCTAGAGCCACGCTATGTCACATGGGGTGAGGGATCATCAGATGAAATGTGTCTTGGTGTTCTATCAGGCACAACTAACTAACTATCCGTAGATAGTGTCTTGCTATAAATCAACTGCGTTCGGTCATACCCTTAAGCGTGTTTTAATCATTTGGCTTCAAGTTAATTTGAACTTCCAGTGATCTTTGAAACGATGTCATTTTTTGTTACTTGCGATGTCTGATACTCACCAATATATTCGCCACGCCTCAGAATAGATATCTTTGAAGTTAACCTAAACACTTGATCCAAATTATGTGAGATAAGAAAGATTGAAGTACCCCGTAAGGATAAGTTTCTAATTAGTTCTTCAACCTTAGCTGTCTCAGCAATACCCAGTGCTGCAGTTGGCTCATCCATGATTACTAGAGATTGACTCCAGCGAGCAGCACGCGCAATCGCGACTGCTTGTCGCTGACCACCAGATAATGATCCAATCGGAAGCTTTACGCTCGGAATGTTTACACCAAGTTCCAGAAATAGCTTTTCAGCTTCCCTGCACATCATTTTATGATCAAGCAGTCTAATTGCAGGCTTTGTCGCCTCACGCCCGAGAAAGAGGTTTAGGTAAACAGGACGTTGTGGAACAAGTGCCAAATCTTGCAAAACAGTTTCGATGCCAGCTTTGCGTGCGTCTAAAGCTGATTTTAGAGTTACAGAACGATCATTAACGAAGATTTCCCCAGCGTCAGGCTTGTACAAACCAGAAAGCATTTTCACGACAGTACTTTTACCGGCACCATTATCGCCGACTAATGCAACAACTTCTCCTTGGTTTATTTCAACAGAGTATTTCTGTACTGCTTTTACTGCACCAAAAGATTTTTCTAAATTATTTGCTTTTATCGATTGCACTACTTACTCCAATCTCTGACTAAAGTTTTTGCGCCTGATGAACCATAATGATGTAATGCCCTGGGATTTGTTGACGAATTCTCAATTCCTACAGTCATTCCCCGAGACACAAAAACTTGGGGCCTAAACCCAAAAATAACGGTGCTTCCTATCGGCGGTAATTTGCCACTTTTATTTGGACTCAATGCTGCGTAATAATCAATTGCACCTGGATTTGGCATGTCTGCTTCAAGGATTTCGAAGTCACCACTGTCTGTGAATACGGCAGCCTTTGTTGGGATGTCTCCAAGAACTGGATCCACGTACAAACCACCGCCTAAGACAAAAGCTCTGCCTTGATGATGGTGCATAACTTCAGTGACATAAGCGATTGCAGGTTTTTCAATCGTTTCAACCACAGCACTCAAAGGTGTGGTGCCAGTTAAGCCGTGACCTGGTTCAACTTGTGTCGCCCCCGCTTTAGCAAGCATCTCAATTCCGTCTAACGAAGTTGTGCCAGGCATGTTTCTGATCAACCCATAACCCAGTAGTTCTTCAAGCTGTACCGCAACTTTTTGTATAAGTTCTGCATTCTTGGTTATCTTCAATTTATTGGTGTTTTTATCAAACAAGAGCGCTGGAAAACTCGTTACACCAGCCAATTTTAAGTTCTTAATATTGGATAATTGCTTGGCAACATCTAAAACCTCAGATGAATGAAATCCCCCCTCATGACCCTTATAAAACGTGCAGTCCTCATCCCAAACTCTGAGTGAAACATTGACGACTTTATTGTTTTCTACTGCAATTTTTGCGATTTCTTTTGCTTGAGCCAAAGAAAAAATCGTCCATAAAGCCGGTTCCAGAGCAATAGCTCTAGAAATCTGACTCTTGGGAATCTGAACTAAATGCCCAATGTGGGAAATCTTTAGTCCAGCAGCATGTGAATAAACTCCACACTCATAGTCCACTGCAACGGATCCGCTTATTCCACCAGCCTTTACCGCTTTACAAAAATCGGGATTACGTCCAACTTGTTTTGTCATTGCTATAACATCGACACCAAGGCTTTTACCCTTTTCAGATAGAAGCCTGGCATTAGTTGTAACCGTTTCAAGATCTAATACATATGTATTGGCATCAATTGCACCCTTTTGGTGGAGTTGAACTGCTGCATTGAGAAATTGGAAGTTTCTATCAAGTAACGGTTGCAAAAACATCTAATTATCTCCTTTGGATTTAGACGATACAGACAGAGCAAGTAAGAGCACTAAGCCCTGCACAATAATCTGCTGTGTAACCGAGAAACCCGCAAGCAGGAGCCCGTTAGTTAACAACCCCAGCAAGACACTTCCAGCCAATAAACCAGGAATGCTGCCTTTTCCGCCGAACAAAGAGGTGCCACCAATTACTGTTGCGGCAATTACCGTCAGTGTGTCAGCAGAGCCCATCATGTAGCTCGCACTTTCCAATCTGCCGGCGTACAAAAGTCCGATTAATCCTGCACCAAAGCCGCTAAAAACCATAACAAGCATTTTTACGCGGGCGACTTTAATACCTTGTGATTCGGCCGATGTTGGATTGTCACCAACGGCTAGAACCCATGCCCCAAATTTTGTGTGTTGTAAGACTACATAGCCAATAATGAGCAAAACAGTAGCCCAAATGATCATTGACGAAATTCCATAAAACTTTCCGCCACCAAAAAAATCAGCAAAACTGCGGTCTCCAACAGAGAGGGTTCTTAAATCCGTTGTCCAACGTGCGACACCTGTAATAACACCCGTAAAGGCTAATGTCGTCAAAAATGAAGGAAGTTTAACAACCGTAACAAAAAATCCATTTATAAAGCCAACAAGACTACTAACTAAAAGTGCAAGTAGTGCCGATAAAATCCAGTGAAGTCCTGCCTGCAAACTAATGGCCACCACGAGTGTTGATAAGCCAATAGTTGCACCAAGACTCAAATCAATTTCACGCGCAGAAAGCACAAAGCAAGTGAACATAGCCATAATTGCAATTGGTGCACTTTGTATTAGAACATTCAAGAGATTGCTTGTAGTAAAAAACCCATCATTTCTAAGCAAAATTGAAAATAAAACAAAGACAGTCAACAGAGCAAAGTATATGAAATTTTCTTTTAGAACTTTTGTCACTGTCTCATCCCTTTTTTTGTAATGAGAGAACTGGGCGCTAGCGAACTAGCGCCCAGTTCTAACTCTTTTCTAGTCGAGCTCTTTCTTAATGATTGCAGGTAGAGGACGGTTAAGAGAAAGTTTCCAACCCTCTTCGATATTGCTCGCAGTAACAGTTAATGCTGGAGCAATTAGGAATGGAGGTACTTTGCCTTTTACTAATCCGATTGCACCTGCGACTGCCATGCACTCACCCAGCGCATAGGCTGCGTCTGCAGTGATTGACGCTACGTTTCCGTTGCGTACCATGTCAACCGCGAGTGGCTCTGATAGATCCAGAGTAACAATCTTGGTTGTTTTGTTCCCGGCAGCTTTCAGCGCAGCAAGCACACCTTCAGCAGGTTGCGCCCACGTAACATAAACACCTCCGAGATTTGGATTCTTGGCCAGCATTGCTTGAGCAATTTCCTGTCCCTTGGCTGGATCAGTTAAACCCTGCTCTGAAACAATTTTCATATTTGGATACTTGCTCAAAATACGTGCCTTGAACGCTTGGTCGCGCTGATTTGTTACATAGTAGGCGGCGTCATGGAAGACATATCCAACTTCGCCCTTCGCACCCATTGCTGTTGCCAATGAATCAGCAGCTTTAATTCCCATCTGTGCAAGATCGTCGGTGACTATTGTTACGTACTCTTTACCATAAGCGAACTTGTCTGGAACGTTTGACAGGAATACTAATTTTGTCTTAGCTGCTACTGCAGATTTGTATGCTGCTGCAGCTGCTACGCCATCAAAAGGTAAACCAAGTATGAGAGATGGCTTCTTGGCCATTGCAGTATCGACGTTAGCTTTCTGTTTTGCAGTATCAAATTGTGCATCTCCCCTTGCTACAACTTTGATGCCCATACGCTTCAATGAAGCTGCTGCACCGGCGTTAACCGCTGTAACGAAATCACTCGAAGTGTGCCAAAGAAGTGCAGCAGTAAATTTGCCTGCTTTAACTGACTTTGCTTGCGCGCTCGTGAGTTTTACCGTTGCACAGGCAGTTGCCGCTTCACCATTTGGCCCCTTGGTTACCAATGCATTTGCATTAGCAGCTTGAAAAGACCCCGTTAAGGTAGTCAATGCCAGGACAATGGCTCCAACTCCCGCTATTTGCTTTCTATTCTTCATTTTTCCCTCCTTTGGGAATTTCACCGCTGACCCCCCTGGCCTCCAGTGAAAACTGTTTATTCATATCCATGGGGTACTTAAGTACTCAGCCAGGGATTTAACTGCAGCAAAATAATCATTCTTATCTATGTGTTCTTCAGGTGTATGACAATTGGAGATATCACCTGCAGCCCAATACACACAATCAATTTCCAATGCGCGCGCGATTAATGGTGCTTCCGACCAATAAGGCGCTCCTTCAAATAGAGAAATCTCAGAATGATATGAATTAACAATCTCTTGCAGTTTTGTTAATTCTTGTGTGATGTTGCATTCAAATGGTGTACCACCAAATTTATGATCTCTAGAAGCGCTAAAAGTCACATTCACTTCGGCGCCCTCGACAACCTTCACGCTTTGAATAACTGCTAACAAATCTTGACCTGATTTTTCCATGGACTCTCCAGGAAGTACTTTTCGGATAAGGGAGATGTGACAGGTGCCAGGAACCGCAATCAACCCACCGGCATTTACCTCTGTAACGAGCAAGCTAGAAGTTCCAATTAGGTCGTGCGCCAATTCGAGTTTAATCGCATCATCATGTTCCCAGAGTTTTGCCAAAATCTGGTGCCCAATTTTTAAAGCATCAATGCCTAGCTCGGGCTTACCGAAATAAGATGTTTTACCAATGATTTCAATCTCAACAATCTGAAATCCCATTTGTGCGGTATATATATTTAATTCAGTTGGTTCTAAATAAACAGCAAGGGTTGGATGTTGGGCTTTTTTCTGGACAATTGGCAAGGCTGCCTTTATGCCATTGCTTAGTCCCATTCCCAACTCTCCAGATTCTTCATCTGAGACAAACACCACGACCACACTTTTTTCGAGCTGCAAAGAGTTTTTCTTTAGAGCCGCCAATGCCTGCAATACCGTAGCTATGCCGCCTTTGACATCGCCAGCACCCCGCCCCCAAATGGCACCGTCAACTTCCGCACCAGCAAATGGATTGATTCGTGGATCGTTACTGTTTTTCTTAGACCAGAATTGTTCCCACTCACCGGTATTCACAGTGTCAATATGAGCAAAAAGTAATAACTCCCCATCGCTCTTACCTTTAAACGTGGCAATAACATTTGCACGAAAATCATCGCCCTCCTGAAGAACTACTTCATCGGCACCCAATTCAGTGAGTCTTTTTGAGAGTTCTATTGCAAGGTCTTTTTCGGAACCAGTGATGCTCGGTATTGCAATGATTTCTTGGAGTTCACTAATTGCCTTTATTTCATCAACAACTATTGAAGTCTTCATTTGGCACCACTTGCTGTCATCAAATTACCATGAGTCAAAACATGACCACGCATTTCAGAAAGCGCGTATGACATTGCACCGATCAATCCAGCGCGAGCACCTAAAGTCGAAATCTTCACATTAGGTGGGTTCTTCATGGTCTTATCTAACTTTTCAACTATTTTTGTGAATAGATCCTCGCGACTGCCGATTCCGCCTCCAAGAATAATTTCACCAAGATCAAGGACACTACAAATTGCGCGTATGCCAAGAGCTATGTTATCGCCTAGCTCATTCACGATTTTTTCTGCAATTACATCTCCCTTTGAAGCACTTTCAAAAATTTCTATGAGTGTTTTCTTGCTCATGACTTGCTTCTCATATTTTTGCTCTACGGCAAATCCACCTACGAGTTTCTCGAAGTGGCCCTCTTTGCTTAGTTCATCAACATTTACTCCTAAGGGTAGATAACCAATTTCCCCGGCTCCACCATTAAAGCCTCTCCTTAGTTCGCCCTCAAGAATCAACCCCATACCAACGCCTGTTCCTATTGCAATAAAGCCAAAATCTTCTGTCTTAGAGTTTTCGAGTTCACCAAGAGCTGCAACATTGACATCATTTTCAACAAGTGTTGAAACATTAAACTTAGCCTGAATCAAATTACGTAAAATGAGATTATCTAGGTACTCAAGGTTTGGGGAATTTGAAATCACACCTGTTACTGGGTTAACAGCACCAGGAATACCAATCACAATTTGTGCAAGCTCGCTCACTGACACATTAGCTTTTTCGAACAATTGAGAAATTGTCTTGCTCATGATTTCAAGCAACTCATCGACACTTGAGTGTGGGGTCTCAATACTTAATTCAGCCAATACATTCCCTGAAAAATCCACTAACCCTGATCTAAAATTTGTGCCCCCAAGGTCTATTCCAATTGCGAAACCTGCTCGTGGTGAAAGTCGATATGTTTGCGCTCTGCGACCAATACCGCCCTCGGTTATCCCTGTTTCCTCGACTAGATGCGCGCTTTCAAGGTCCGCCATGACGCTGGAAATTGTTTGCTTGGATAATCCCGAAACCCTGGAAATATGAGCTCTACTTAAATCCTTATTTGAAAAGAGCAGCTGAAGAACAGCTCCGCGGGAAGAATCCGCACCTTGGTAAACAAGACGGGGAGCTAGCCCTAGTTTGTTCGTCATGTGAACAAACTAATTGCACTTAGAGCTGGTTGTCAAGGGTCCAAGGTGAGATGGGTTTACGCTCAAATCCAGGATTTCAGAAGGTTTTTTACAACCAACTAACTATCCGTAGATAGTGTCTTGCTCTAAATCATCACGGCCTGTAACAGGCGGCTTTGCCTTTCGTGCTCTCCATGCACCTGTGCACCACAGCGCCCACACCACCAATAGCGGCTGAAAGAACAAGCGCACCAAGCGCGATGTGTCACTATCTAAACCAAATGCATCTATGCCATT
>JBIIGW010000059.1:0-6124 GCA_044236295.1 Candidatus Planktophila sp. | reverse complement strand
AATCCAGTAATTGCTGAGTGATCCGCTCAACAGCAGGTCGCATTCCCTCAATTTTTTGACGGTTAAATGCCTTAGCAACTAGAGAGCGCAATCGGGTGTGCTTGGGCGGCTCACTATCTAATATTGAGTCGGCATGTAGCCAGTTAAAAATCTCCCATTCAAACTCTGGAGTTTTTGGCACGAATATTCGCCCTAGTGATTTATTTCGAAAAACATCATTGGCATCACCATGTTTTGCAGCCAAAAAGATTTGCATTTCTTCATGCCAAACAGGCCCATCGCCTTTGCGCAACTCCTTTAAAGCAGGATAAGGGTTAGCAATGAAATCTGGATCAGTAAAATCAAGTGCTGAGTTGGTCATGTTTCTGATGAAATCTTTTCATAACCAGGTTTGATTACCTTTTCGATAATCTCTAATCGCTCTGGATATGGGATAAATGCACTCTTCATGGCGTTAATTGTTACTCGTTGTAGTTCTGCAAAATTCCAATTAAACGCCTTTACTGCCTCCTCCATCTCAAATGACATCGATGTTTGACTCATTAATCTGTTGTCTGTATTGAGCGTTACACGAAAACGAAGTTGAGCCAGTTTGCCGATTGGGTGTTCGGCATAACTTGCTGCAGCACCAGTTTGCAAGTTTGATGTTGGACATAGCTCTAATGGAATTCTTCGATCTCGAACGTATGATGCGAGTCGACCTAGTTTTGGAGTAGCCCCAGAGAAGTCAATATCATCGATGATACGAACTCCGTGACCTAATCGTTCGGCTCCGCAGAGTTGGATCGCTTCCCAGATCGACGGGAGACCGTAGGCTTCACCAGCATGGATAGTAAAATGGGCATCTTCTTTACGAAGATAATCAAAAGTATCTTTTTGATCACTCGGCGGAAAACCATCTTCAGGACCAGCGATATCAAAGCCAACAACCCCCCTGTCTCTGTATTTAACAACTAACTCAGCAACTTCTTGAGATCTATTATTTTGACGCATTCCACACAAAAGCGAGCGGACAATAATTGTAAAGCCTTCATTCTTTGCGTCTTTGGTACCTAATTCAAATCCTTCGATAGTTGCTTCAACAACCTCAGACATTGTTAGGCCTTTTAGCGTGAAGAGTTCTGGTGCTCCACGAACTTCTGCATAGACGACGCCATCGCGTGCAAGATCTAGTGCGCATTCGCGTGCAACTCGCACAATATCTTCTCGGCGTTGCATGACGGCAATGGTGTGTGAAAAGGTCTCTAAATAACGTACGAGTGATCCTGAATCGCAGGCTTCACGAAACCAGATCGCAAGCTCACTAGCATCATGGGTTGGCAGTAGGTCATAGCCAATCTCTTGCGCGATATCGATGATTGTTTGTGGTCGAAGACCGCCATCTAAATGATCATGCAATAGGACTTTAGGCACGGCTTTAATCTGATCCTTTGTCGGAACACTACTTAAAGCCATCAGCTCTACCTCATCTTCGATTCACTACAAGTCTTTTTTTTATTCACTACACGAATCTTATTTAATTCACTACAGCTACGGCAATTAAACCAACGTTAGAACTCTAAAGGAACTATTGGCTAACCTTAAACGATTCTTTCTACAATCAAGGGCAATCTATCGATTCCACCTGCTGGCAGCTCGCCAATCTCAACGGAATTCTCAAGGCTCTCTAAAGCGCGGGTAAAGGTGGCGGCAACGTCTGTATGAAGCGTGTAGAGGGGGGAACCAGCCTTAACGACCTCACCGGGTTTAGCGTGAATCTCTATTCCAGCGCCGGCTTGAACACTCTCACCTTGACGAGAGCGACCTGCTCCCAATCGCCAAGCGGCCATTCCAACTTTCATTGCATCCATAGAAAGAATAGTTCCGTCTTTGTCTGCGCGAACAACTGAGTTTTCTTTTGCAATGGGCAGTTTTGCATCTGGATCTCCACCTTGAGAAGTGATCATGGCGCGCCATACATCCATTGCTTTTCCATTTTTAAGTGCAGCGGCAGGATCGGCAGCTTTTATTCCAACAAGATTAAGCATTTCCTTTGCGAGTAAAACAGTTAACTGCACAACATCTTCTGGTCCACCACCAGAGAGCACTTCGATAGATTCTCGAACTTCAAGTGCATTTCCTGCAGTTAAGCCAAGAGGGATATCCATCGCAGTAACCAATGCAACAGTATTTACTCCTGCACGCTTTCCTAATTCAACCATGACTTGTGCAAGCTCTTTGGCTTTTTCTGGGTCACTCATAAATGCACCTTTACCGGTTTTCACATCTAGGACCAACGCACTTGTTCCCTCAGCAATTTTTTTACTCATAATTGATGATGCAATAAGTGGAATTGATTCGACGGTGGCAGTTACATCACGGAGTGCATAAAGTTTTTTATCCGCAGGTGCTAAGCCGGCACCAGCTGCACAAATTACGGCGCCACAATCCTGCAAAACTTTGAGCATTTCAGCATTAGATAACGATGCTCTCCATCCTGGGATGGATTCCAATTTATCTAATGTTCCACCAGTATGGCCAAGACCACGACCAGATAGTTGTGGAACGGCTGCACCACATGCTGCAACTAATGGTGCAAGTGGCAAAGTTATTTTGTCTCCCACTCCTCCCGTTGAATGCTTATCAACCGTAGGACGAGAAAGAGCTGACCAATTCATTCGTTCGCCGCTATTGATCATGGCATCAGTCCAGCGCGAAATTTCTTGGTTCTGCATTCCATTGAGAAGAATTGCCATCAGAAGCGCCGACATCTGCTCATCTGCAACAGCGCCGCGCGTGTATGCATCGATCACCCAATCAATTTGGGCATCGGTTAAAACATGCTTATCACGCTTAGCTGCAATAACTTCTGCAGCTGAAAAAGCTTCAATCATTTACCGCTCGTTACGATCTAAATCATCGGGACCAAATGCCCAAGGAAGCATCACTGACATTTTTTGGGGACCATCATTTGTCATGAGTAATGCATTAGGTCCTCCATGCTCATACAAAAGTTGGCGGCAACGACCGCACGGAGCCAAATAATCTCCTTGACCATCAACGCAGACAATTGCAACAAGGCGTCCGCCACCGGAAGAAATTAAATTGGAGACCAAACCACACTCTGCACATAAACCAACGCCATAACTAGCATTTTCAACGTTACAGCCCTTTACGATTCGGCCATCGCTAACAAGTGCCGAGACGCCAACAGGAAATTTTGAATACGGTGCGTAAGCAGTTTTCATTGCAGAGATAGCTTCTTTGTGCAGCAAATCCCAATCTGGGCTGCTCATCCCATGCCACCGCGTCGATACGGTATTCCATCTGCTGCAGGCATTCGAAGCCGCTGGGATGCAAGAGCCATAACCAAAAGTGTTGCAATGTATGGAGTCATAGTTACTAACTGTCCAGGAAGTTCATCAACTGCAAAATAGAACCAGAGGGAGCCTGCAGCAAAGGCAAGACTCAAACCTGCAGAAAGGTTGTTTCCCTTTTTGAAGTTACGGAAAGCTACAAAAACCAATATCAGCGCAATAAGAATTAGCAAAGCGTGAATTGCAGTGGAATCTCGAAGTTGTAGTGCATCGGCAAAACCAAATAGACCGGCTCCTGCCAAAAGACCACCTGGGCGATAGTTTCCGAAAATGAGCGCTGCTAATCCAACGTAACCTCGACCTGCAACTTGATTCTCTTGGTAGTTACTTGCAGCAACAATTGCTAAGAAGCCACCACCGAGTCCTGCTAGACCACCAGAGATAACAACACCTGCGTACTTCATGGCATAGACATTGACACCGAGAGATTCGGCGGCAATTGGTGCCTCGCCTGCACTTCGTAAACGAAGACCAAACGCTGTCTTCCACAATATGAAGTAAGCAAGTGGGACAAATGCGATTGCAACAATAGTTACATATGAAAGATCACCGGTTAAGCCTCGAAGTACCGATGAAACATCAGAGACAAAGAACCAGTTCTTCTCTGAAATCCATGTTAAAACATCTGGACTTTGCCAACCGAAGAAGCGTCCACCAGATAAAACCGGTAATCCATTAAGGGGAATCGACTCAATTGGTGGTGATTGTGATGGGCCTGGCCACGAACCACCTTTGTACATGAGCGTTGAAAGATAGCGAACTAAACCGGCGGCAATAATGTTTATTGCAACACCGGATACAACATGATCTACCCCAAATGTAACTGTTGCAATTGCATGAACTAGCGCCCCAACTGCACCAAAAATAATTGCAGCTATTAATCCGTACCATGGTCCGTACTTTGCGCCGACAAATCCGCCAGCCCAGGCACCCATGATCATCATGCCCTCAAGACCAATATTTACAACACCTGCGCGCTCAGAAAACAAACCACCTAAAGCTGCCAAAACAATTGGAACTGAGAGCAAAAGCGCCGCAGAGGCAGTACCGGTACTAGTTAAGTTTGATGCTCCGGTAACTACTCTGATTGATGCCAGTGCAAAAAGAAGAATCGTTGCATAACGTAAGGCTTTCATCGCTTTCACTTCGTAACCCCCGTTGTAACTACTTGAGAAGCTACCTTTGCTAGCTCTTTGCTTTGTAAAACTAATTTGAATCTACGCACGACTTCGTATGCAACTACTGCGCTCAGCAGAATCGATCCCTGCATAATCACATAAGTCTCAGGTGCAATATCGATCAGTTCGAGTGATCTAGCGCTAACCTCTAGGAAGCCAAACAACAGAGCACTAAATGCCATTCCCCCAGCAGAGTTTCTTCCCAATAAGGCAACTGCAATTGCTGAAAATCCAATACCCGCTCTAAAGCCTAAGTTATACGTATGTGTTTGGCCTAAGACTTCAGGTAATCCTGCTAAACCTGCGATTGCTCCAGAGATAACAAGAGCTAGGAAAGTCATTTTTTTGGAGTTAACACCACTGACCCGAGCTGCAATTGGATTACTTCCAGAGGCGCGGAGTTCAAAACCAAATCGAGTGCGATTTACTACAAACCAAAAAGTAAATCCAAGTGCTATCGCAACAAAAAACATTCCATACACTCCGCCACCGGGCTGATCTTCTACTCCAAATGTTCGCAGAATAGGCATTAGATCTGGTACTTGGGCAGATGCTGGAAGTTGTTTTGTCTCTAAGTTATTTGAGCCCACTTCAATAACTGCAAAATGTTTTGACAGCAAGTATGCAGAAAGCCCACCAGCCAAACTATTGAGCATGATGGTGGAGATAACTTCGTTAACTCCACGCCTAACCTTTAAATATGCGGCAATAGCAGCCCAAAGTCCGCCGAATGTCATTGCAATTATGAAGACAACTAGAACATGTAAGACCGGTGGTAAAACAAACATGGCACCGATGTAACAACTAAACAATGCCCCAAGGCGTAGTTGTCCTTCAACTCCGATATTAAACAAACCAGCACGAAAAGTGACTGCAATAGCAATTGCAGCTATGTAATAAGGAGTTGCAATATTTACGATCTCCATCAACGATCCGGTACGAAATCCATATTCCAACATGGAACTGAAAGCATCGATTGGAGATTTTTTTGTGGCAATAACAGCAATGCTAGAAACAATAATTGAAAAGAAAGCTGCGAACAACGGTGCAGCAACTGCCAAACCAATTTTTGTCATTGAGAAACGTTGAGCCTTCATGCTGCACCCGTCATTGCTGAACCTAATTGTTCTGGCGTGGTCGTAGCAGGATTGAGCTCTGCGGTGATCGTTCCGCGCAACATAACCAAGAGGCGATCAGACATTCCAATTAACTCTTCTAGGTCTGCCGAGATCAGTACTATCGCCATTCCTTTTTCTCGAGCTTGGCGAAGAACATCCCAGATCGCAGCTTGTGCTCCAACGTCAACACCGCGTGTTGGATGAGAGGCAAGAAGTAGAGCTGGTGCTTTGCTCATTTCGCGGCCGACAATAAATTTTTGTTGGTTTCCGCCAGAAAGTGCAGCCGCTAATGTTTGTGGACCAGGAGCGCGCACATCAAACTCTTCCATGATGGTTTGAGTGCTGGCGATTGTGGCCTGCTTATCTACAATAAATCCCCGCATAACTGGTTTGCCACGTTGATGGCCCAGAATTCGGTTTTCCCATAGTGGTGAGTTCATCATTAGCGCTTGTCTTTGACGATCTTCTGGAA
>JBIIGW010000058.1:0-6407 GCA_044236295.1 Candidatus Planktophila sp. | reverse complement strand
AGAGCCTGGCCCGATCAGGCCGCCCTGGCCGAGAGCCTAAAAAAGGCAGGCTGGAGCAATGTGAGCTGGAAAAACCTGACTTTTGGGGTTGTTGCAGTTCACAGCGCTACAAAGGGCTAGCGGTCATGGGCCACCTCATTTCCACCTTAGAATTTCGTCTGTGATTTCCACAGCCAATCCATATATTCCCATTTTGGTGATAGCAGCCATTGGGTTTGGGTTCGCTGCATTTTCAGTTGTTGCTGGCGCGCTCGCAGGTCCAGCTCGCTATAACCGCGCCAAACTGGATGCTTATGAATGTGGAATCGAACCATCACCGCAAGCGGCAGAAGGTGGACGTTTTCCAGTCAAGTATTTTCTTACTGCAATGCTTTTCATAATTTTTGATATTGAAATTGTCTTCTTATATCCATGGGCCGTCACTTTTGACACTCTTGGAGTATTTGGATTAGTTGAAATGGTGATCTTTATTTCAACAGTATTTGTTGCATATGCATATGTTTGGCGACGCGGTGGATTGGAATGGGACTAAAAATGGGTCTTGAAGAAAAAATCCCAAGTGGTTTTGTTTTAACTACAGTTGAAAAACTCGCTGGTTACATGCGTAAAAACTCACTATGGCCAGCTACCTTCGGGCTTGCCTGCTGTGCAATTGAAATGATGGCTGTGGGTTCTGCAGCAAAATATGACATTGCACGATTTGGCGGCGAAGTATTTAGAGCATCCCCGCGACAAGCAGATTTAATGATTGTTGCAGGTCGAGTTTCAAATAAAATGGCGCCGGTACTTCGTCAAATTTACGATCAAATGTCTGCCCCTAAATGGGTAATCGCAATGGGTGCATGTGCATCGTCCGGCGGTATGTTTAACAACTATGCAATTGTTCAAGGCGTCGACCACATCGTCCCTGTAGATATCTACTTACCGGGATGCCCACCACGTCCAGAAATGTTGCTCGATGCAATTTTGAAACTTCACGAACAAATTAACAATGAAAAAATTGGAACAAATCGCGCACAGATCATTAAGGAAGTTGAACTTGCTGCAATGAATGCAACGCCAACTCATCAAATGAAGGGCCTGCTTGCGTAATGAGTGATGGAATGTTCGGTCCAAAAGGAACTGGCGATACCTCTGGTTACGGGGGATTAGTCTCGAAAGTTGTTACATCAGGCTCTTCTGAGCGTCCATACGGTGGTTATTTTGATGAAGTTGCTGACAACTTAGAGCGCGCTTATCCAGAGTTTTCTGATGCGATTGAAAGAGTTGTTATAGACCGCGGAGAACTTACACTCCACATCAAGCCAGAAAAACTCGTCGAAGTCGCATTTATTTTGCGTGACACTTTGAAATTTGAAATGTGTATGGGAGTAAACGGTGTTCATTACCCAGAGCAAACTGGACGTGAACTTCACGCTGTTTATCCTCTGCTTTCATTAACAAAGAATCAAAGAATTCGATTAGAAGTCTCCGTTCCAGATTCGCATCCACACATTCCTTCACTGGTAGAAGTGTGGGCCGGCAATAATTGGCACGAGCGTGAAACCTTTGACATGTTTGGAATTATTTTTGATGGACATCCTGGTCTAACTCGAATTCTTATGCCTGATGACTGGAAAGGTCATCCACAACGCAAGGATTACGCACTTGGTGGAATTCCAGTTGAATACAAAGGTGCAACTACTCCACCTCCTAGCGATCGAAGGAGCTACAAATGACAACATTTGATCCTTATGCACCTTCGCGCGATACAACAGAAGGAAAAGTTTTCTCTGTTACTGGTGGCGATTGGGATTCATTAGTTCAAGAGATTGGCGCAACTAAAGAAGAGCGCGTTGTAGTTAACATGGGTCCTCAGCACCCATCAACTCACGGTGTATTGCGTTTAGTTCTAGAACTTGAAGGTGAAACAATCACCGAAGTTCGTTGTGGAATTGGCTACCTTCACACTGGAATTGAGAAAAACATTGAGTTCCGTAACTGGACACAAGGAACTACTTTTGTAACTCGAATGGATTATTTAAGTCCTCTACACAATGAGACTGCTTACTGTCTTGCAGTAGAGAAACTACTCGGAATTACAAATGATGTTCCAGAGCGCGCAAGTGTTATTCGCGTAATGATGATGGAACTTAACCGGATCTCCTCTCACATGGTTGCCTTGGGTACTGGCGCACTTGAACTAGGAGCAATGGGCCCAATGTTCTTTGCATTCCGTGATCGCGAAACAGTTCTAGAGATTTTTGAAATGATTACAGGACTTCGTATGAATATGGCATATGTGCGCCCTGGTGGAGTACAGCAAGACTTGCCAGAGGGTGCTTATACAAAAATCCGCGAAGGCGTAAAGCTAATGCGCAAGAACTTTAAAGATAATGCAACTTTGCTCATCGGTAATTCAATTTGGATGAAGCGCACACAGGGTATTGGTTATCTAGACCTAGCAGGATGTACAACTCTTGGAATTACCGGACCAGTTCTTCGTTCAACTGGAATGCCTTGGGATTTAAGAAAAGTTCAACCGTATTGCGGCTATGAAAACTATAACTTTGACGTTGTTACAGCAGATACTTGTGACGTTTATGGTCGCTTCTTAATTCGTATGAACGAGCTAGAACAATCGCTTCGAATTATCGAACAATGTGTTGATAAGTTAGAAAAACTTCATGGCGCACCTGTCATGGTTGCCGATAAAAAGATTGCATGGCCTGCTCAACTCGCACTCGGTGGAGATGGATTAGGTAACTCACTTGATCACATTCGCGAAATTATGGGAACTTCAATGGAGTCATTGATCCATCACTTCAAACTTGTTACAGAAGGTTTCAGAGTTCCTGCCGGTCAGGCATATGCGGCAATTGAATCACCACGTGGTGAATTAGGTGCATCTGTTGTCTCTGACGGTGGCACTCGTCCATATCGTGTTCACTTCCGTGAACCATCATTTAATAATTTGCAGGCAACTCCAGCGATGAGTGAAGGCGGCATGGTTGCCGACATCGTTGCAGCTGTTGCATCCATTGATCCTGTTATGGGAGGTGTTGATCGCTAATGGCATTTTCACCAGAAGATTTAAAAATTATGGAATCGATAATCAAGCGTTATCCACGTCCTCGCTCTGCAATTATGCCTTTGCTCCATTTTGTTCAGTCAAAGGCAGGCTATGTAACAAATGAAGGTATTGAATTGATTGCGGAGCAACTTGATTTAGAGGCTGCAGAAGTAACTGCAGTTTCAACTTTCTATACTCAGTACAAGCCATCTGCAATCGGTGAGTATCACGTTGGTGTCTGTACAAATACTTTGTGCGCAGTCATGGGCGGAGATGCAATATTTGCTTCACTAAAGGATCACTTAGGTATTGAAAATGATGGCGTGACAGAAGATGGGAAAGTTTCATTAGAGCATATTGAATGTAATGCTGCATGTGACTATGCACCCGTTGTGATGGCAAATTGGGAGTTTTACGACAACCAAACAGTTGAGTCTGCAAAAGAATTAGTTGATTCAATGCGTTCAGGTAATCCAAAACCACCAACTCGTGGTCCAAATAAACTTGTTACATGGAAAGAAGCATCTGCTGTTCTTGCTGGATTAAATGATGGACTAGCAAACGAAGGTGTACAAGCTGGTCAACCAACATTGCTTGGATTAAAACTTTCGAAAGAAGGTAAATAATGACAAAACTTGTACCGGTTTTATCTGCGCATTGGGATGAAAAAGATTCATTTACTTTAGAGGCTTATAAGCGACATGGCGGATATAAAGCATCTGAAAAAGCACTTGCAATGGATCCAGATGCAGTAATCCAACTTGTTAAGGATTCTGGATTGCGCGGTCGTGGGGGTGCTGGTTTCCCTACTGGTATGAAGTGGGGATTTATTCCACAGGGCGATAACAAAGATCACTACTTAGTTGTTAATGCTGACGAGTCAGAACCTGGAACATGCAAAGATACGCCACTACTTATGGCTAATCCACATGTTCTTATTGAGGGTTGCATCATCGCCTGCCATGCAATTCGTGCAAAGCATGCATTTATTTATATTCGCGGAGAAGTTACACATGTAGTTCGCCGTGTTAATCAAGCAATTGCAGATGCGTATGCGGCAGGGATTCTTGGAAATGGTGTCGATGTAGTTTTACACATTGGCGCTGGTGCTTATATATGTGGAGAAGAGACTGCATTACTTGATTCACTTGAAGGTTTCCGCGGTCAACCACGTTTGCGTCCACCATTTCCTGCCATTGCAGGTCTGTATGCCAGGCCAACTGTTGTAAACAATGTGGAGTCAATTTCTTCTGTTCCTGCAATTGTTCTAAATGGCGCCGAGTGGTACCAATCCATGGGAACTGAAAAGAGCAAAGGAACAACTCTTTATTCTCTGTCAGGTCACGTTGCAAATCCTGGACAATTTGAAGCACCACTTGGAATCACTCTTCGCGCGATACTTGAACTCTCTGGAGGAGTACGTAAAGGACATAAGTTGAAGTTCTGGACACCAGGTGGATCATCTACTCCACTATTTACCGATGAACATTTAGATGTTCCACTTGATTATGAAGGTGTCGCAGCAGCTGGTTCCATGCTTGGAACAAAAGCACTACAGATATTTGATGAAACAACGTGTGTTGTTCGAGCAGTGTTACGTTGGACTGAGTTTTATAAGCATGAATCATGCGGAAAGTGCACACCTTGTCGAGAAGGCACATGGTGGTTAGTACAGATTCTTCGTGATTTAGAGGCCGGTAAGGGAACAGAAGCAGATCTTGCAAAACTACTTGATCTCTGTGACAACATCATGGGTCGCTCATTCTGCGCACTCGGTGACGGTGCAACAAGCCCAATCACATCGTCAATTAAATATTTCCGTGATGAGTACATCGCCCACTTAACAAATGGTGGTTGCCCATTTGATCCAGTTGCATCAACTTTATTTGTTGGGGCAGGTGCATAAGTGAGCGAAGTGGCAGTTGAGATGATTACTGTTGTAATCGATGGTTTTGAAGTCACGGTTCCTAAGGGAACTTTAGTGATTCGTGCTGCAGAGCAATTGGGAATTCAAATTCCGCGTTTTTGTGATCATCCACTTCTTGATCCTGTTGGCGCATGTCGTCAATGTTTGGTTGATATTGAAATTAATGGTCGCGCATTTCCAAAACCTCAGGCTTCTTGCACAATTCCAGTTGAAACAGGAATGATCGTTAAAACACAGCTAACTTCACCGGTTGCAGAAAAAGCACAACGTGGCGTGATGGAGCTTTTGTTAGTTAACCACCCACTTGATTGTCCTGTCTGTGACAAGGGCGGGGAATGTCCTCTACAAAATCAAGCTATGAGTACGGGACAAGGTTCATCTAGATTTGAAGGCGTTAAACGCACATTTGAAAAACCAATCAATATCTCTTCTCAAGTTCTTCTAGATCGCGAGCGTTGCGTTTTGTGCGCTCGTTGTACTCGCTTTTCAGAACAAATTGCTAGCGATCCTTTTATTACTTTAAATGAACGTGGCGCACTACAACAGGTTGGTATTTATGAAAATAAACCTTTTGAATCCTACTTCTCCGGCAATACTGTTCAGATCTGTCCAGTAGGTGCGTTAACTGGAGCGGCATATCGCTTTCGTGCACGTCCATTTGATTTAGTGTCAACACCATCTGCATGTGAGCACTGTGCATCTGGATGCGATATGCGGACAGATGTTCGCCGCGGAAAAACTTTGCGCCGCCTAGCAGGTGAAGATGCATCAGTTAACGAAGAGTGGAACTGCGACAAAGGTCGATGGGCATTTAAGTACATCACGGCAATCGATCGCTTGAAGGTTCCAATGATTCGTGATGAATCTGGCGAATTAGTTGAAGCTTCCTGGCCTGAAGCCCTTGCTGTTGCAGCCCAGGGATTAAAAGCAACGTCAGCGGCTGTTCTAGTTGGTGGACGCGCTACTCACGAAGATGCTTACGGATATAGCAAGTTTGCCCGTCTTGCACTTGGCACAAACGATATTGATTTCAGAGCGCGCGTAACATCAGATGAAGAGCGAGAATTTATCGCAGCCCACGTTGTCAATTCTTCTACAACATATCGCGATATAGACAAGGCTGATCAAGTACTCCTAGTTGGTTTTGAACCAGAAGAAGAGTCACCAATAGTTTTCTTAAGAATTAACAAGCAATTTCGCAAGCGAGCTTTAAAAGTGATCTCAATTGGTTCAAAAGAATCAGTAGGAGTTGAAAAACTAAAGGGAGAATTTGTAAAAGTTGCTCCTGGTCAAGAAGCTGCAGCAATTAGTGCGCAAAAACTTACAGATAAATCAGTAATTTTAGTTGGCGAAAGAGCAAGTGAAAGTGCTGGAGTATTTACGGCCGTTGCTGCGTTGGCGCAATCTTCAGGTGCAAAACTTGCATGG
>JBIIGW010000057.1:0-6424 GCA_044236295.1 Candidatus Planktophila sp. | reverse complement strand
AGGCCACAGCAAATCTCTCCACAAACTCTGGCTTAGTGAATCTATATTCCTGAGTTCCTAATGTTTCAATGACATAGGTGGCAATCATCGCCCCTAACTGCGCACAGCGTTCATGGGAAACTCCCCACGATAGCCCAGCAATGAATCCAGACCGGAAAGAGTCGCCAACTCCAGTTGGATCCTTCTTAGATTTTTCCGTAGGGCATCCAACATGGACTGACTCACCCTCTGCACTTTCGACCTTAGCTCCCTTAGAGCCTAGTGTGACAATTCGATATTTCACCTTCTCAAGAATTTCACGGTCGCTCCAGCCAGTCTTTTGGATTGCAAGCGCTAATTCATATTCATTGAGAAATAGATATGTGGCACCTTCAATTAAAGCCTTAATCTCTTCTCCGGTCATACGAGCCATTTGTTGTGATGGATCGGCTGCAAATGGAATGGAGAGTTGGCGACACACATCTGAGTGATTGAGCATCGCAGTGGGATCATCAGGTGAGATGACCATCATGTCTAATAGACCAACGTTGTCCATGATGGGCGGAAGTTCTATGTTTCTAGCCTCGCTCATCGCGCCAGGGAAAAAAGATGCAATCTGATTCAAACTCTGATCCGTCGTTACAACAAAATGGGCGGTATGAAGTGTTGATGAAACAAGTACTTGAGAAGTATTCACGCCATGGCGTGTTAACCAAGAATCGTAATCCGCCCAATCTTTTCCCACTGCTGCAATGAGAATGGGATTTAGACCTAAGACTCCCATTCCAAAAGCAATGTTTGCTGCGCAACCCCCGCGTCGAACATCCATGCTGTCTACGAGAAATGAAAGAGAGACTTTCTCTAAGGAACCTTCAACCAGTGAGTCGGTGAATTTACCTGAAAAGACCATCAGATGGTCAATACCAACAGAGCCCGCAACACCAATTTTCATGTTGGGATCCTATGTGTATTAGGTTTTTTTAGTTAAAAGAATCGCCGCATGCGCAGGAGCCTGCTGCATTCGGATTATCGATTGTGAAACCTTGCTTCTCAATTGTGTCTACAAAATCGATTGTGGCACCTGAAAGATAAGGATCGCTCATCTTGTCTGTAATGACCTTCACAGCGCCGAACTCGCGCACGATATCGCCATCCATGTTTCGATCATCAAAATACAACTGGTACTTCAAACCAGAACATCCACCTGGTTGAACCGCTACTCGAAGGTTCAAATCATCGCGACCCTCTTGAGCAAGTAGAGCTGAAACCTTGGCTGCGGCAACATCAGTTAGCAAGATGCCTGTAGTGGTGGTCGTTTCAGTTGTCATGTGTCTCTCCCAAGTTAAAGATTCCTGTGCCTGGTTTTGCTATGAGTAATACTACTGCCCGCGCCCTGGTCAAGCGAGTTCAACCTGAGGTATCAGCCCTCTACAATCTGCTCCATGACACCTCAAGGATTAGATGGCTCTGGCAAAGGACGCGCGACTCCAAAGCGCAAAGAATCAGAGTCCAAAAGAAAGCAGTCTTCTTTATCCCCGATCGTCGGTAAGGAACAAAAGAAGGCTGCTAAGGCTCTAGCAAAACAAAACCGCTTGGTACAACGTGCGGCTTATCTGCGCGGTGAGGATTCGGCTTTACCTATTCGCGATCGCGGGCCAGTTCGTCGATTTGTTCGTAATTACGTTGATTCCCGACGATCTACGGGTGAATACTTCTTACCAATAATATTTCTCGTTCTGATTTTAACTCTAATCCCAGTAGCTGCAGTTCAAATCTCTGCCATTGCACTTATGTATGGAGTTCTAATCTTTGCAGTAGTAGATGGTTTCTTTCTCTCACGACGTATTCGTAGGATCGTTGAAGAAAAGTTTCCTGATGCCCCAACAAAAGGGCTTGGTATGTATGCCTGGCTGCGTTCTACTCAGATGAGAAAACTTCGGGCGCCTCACCCAACAGTCAAGGTTGGCGAGAAGGTCAAGTAATACTTCATCTAGATCGTGCGAGTCTGGTTGCCAACAGAGTGACCATGTGGTTTTGTACGCACACAACTAAATAGCTCACTAAGTGGGGGAAGTTCGGTGTAAATCCGACGCTGACCCGCAACCGTGAACTTCGTTGCTTTCCAAATCCGTAGTTTAAAAATACGGTGTAAGAAAGTATTTGGAGTAAGTCGGATTACCCACTTGGAGAGAAATGAGAAAACACCCGCCGAGGTTTGCGGGGTGTGCTCCTTACGCCGGGTTCGGAAGTTTTGTCCGAAGTCAATCGTGCGGTCCACTCCCTGTGATTCTCTTTATTTTTTGAGAGGTTCCACAGAAATGAAAAGTAAATTGTTTATATCCGCAGTATCAATACTCTTAATCGCTACAGGTTGTAGCAGCGAACCAATAGAAAAAGGCTATCGCTATTGGGGATACTTTCAATCTGCTCCTGGAGCTAACTCCTGGACTCCTGCAATGACTGGTCCAACTGTCAATGTCGAAGATGGTTCAGTTGAAGGTTGGGCATTTACCTTTAGTAGCGATTCAATGCCCGATGCACTTGCTCCACAATTAGCGCCATCCTTTGAAGAAATTTGCGGAACTACTCCTGCCGTTGAAGGCAAAAAAAGAGTTGGGCTCTTGGTTGATTTTGGAGCAGAGTCTTTGCAACCAGAAGGTGAGACGGCGCCAGAATTAGTGCAAGAGTGTGTTGTTATTGATCAAGATGCACTTGGAAGTGATGTTCTTGGACAAGTAACAAAGATCAATGCAAATAGTTCTGGGTTAATTTGCGGAATCAATGGATACCCAGCAAAGGAATGTGGTGTTGAAGTAGAGGCACCCGAGGAATTCCGTAAGTAAATTGGCATGAAAAAACCTTCACTGCACCCACTTACATGGTGGATTTGGGCTGGGCTTTTGGCGATTGCAATTGTTCGCTTTCAAAGCACGGTGCTGACGCTTTTATGTGTGGGTGTGGTGGCTGGTTTAGTTTTTTGGTTGCGCGAAGATGCACCCTGGGGCAAGAGTTTTGCATGGACCCTCAAACTTTCGATATGGATTATCTCTGTTCGCACGTTAATCGGAATATTGATAGGTGTTCCAATTCCAGGAAAGACGCTCTTCACTCTGCCTGTTCTACAACTGCCCAGCTGGATGCCTGGAATTAGAATTGGCGGTGCCGTTACTTTCGAACGCCTTTCATCGGCAATTACTGAAGGCGTTTTAATCTGTGCAATCATCCTGATTCTTGGTGCAGCAGCATCCTTGACTAGCCCCCACCGTTTGCTTCGAGTTCTGCCTGTCTATATCTATGAGTTTGGAGTCTCCGTAGTGATTGCGACTTCAGCACTTCCTCAACTAGTAAGTTCAGTTTCTCGAATTAGACAGGCCCAAATGCTGCGCGGGCAATCTCTGCGTGGATTCGCATCGTGGAAAAGAATTGCGATTCCACTTCTTGAGGAATCTCTTGCGCGTTCATTAGATCTTGCTGCAGCGATGGATTCACGTGGGTATGGAATCAGTCGAAAGCGCTCACGTTATCGCCCAATCAAATGGCGATACATGGACTCGTTTGTAATTCTTTCTGCAATGGCTGTTGTGGGTCTTTCATGATCAAATTTTCTAATGTGTCCTTGGTCTATCCCAATTCAACGAAAACGGTATTAGAGGATTTAAACCTCGAAATCTCTGAAGGGGAAATGGTTCTTGTGATCGGACCAACTGGTTCAGGCAAGTCATCCCTGCTGCGGTTGATAAATGGTCTTGTTCCTCATCACACAGGCGGCATTCTGGCTGGTGATGTAAGTGTTGATGGATTCTCAACTCAACTAGTAAAGCCAGGTGGCATGTCGCATCTGATCGGAATTGTTGGCCAAAATCCACTTAATGGTTTTGTGACAGATACAGTCGAAGAGGAACTTGCTTTTGGCATGGAGAACTTAAATTTGCCAAATGATGTAATGCGCAAAAGAGTGGAAGAGGTCCTTGACCTTCTAAGCCTTGCGCCTCTTCGTAGTCGAACAATTGCAACTTTAAGTGGCGGAGAGCAGCAAAGAGTTGCAATAGGTGCAGCATTGGTAACACATCCTAAAGTTCTGGTTTTAGATGAACCAACAAGTGCTTTAGATCCGATAGCTGCAGAGGAAGTTCTTTCAATTCTTCAGCGATTGGTTCATGATTTGAGTCTTACTGTTGTAATCGCTGAACATAAACTGGAAAGAGTTATTCAGTTTGCTGATCGAATTGTTTACATCAACGGTCACGGTGAGACAAAAGTTGGAACTCCTGAACAAATCATGATCGACTCTCCTATTGCTCCTCCCATAGTTCACTTAGCCAGGGCGCTAGGGCTAGATGAGATAGGGACAACTGTTAGAGAAATGCGCCGAATGACGCACCTTATTCGAGAGCAGAATTACCACACGTCAGCTAAAGAGGTTTTAGCACCCACGACAATTTCAATCAATATCAACAACTTAAATGTTAATTACCCTGGCCGCGAAGCAGTAAAAGAGTTCTCAACAAGTATTTACAACAATGAAATTGTTGCACTTATGGGTAGAAATGGTGCCGGAAAAAGCTCTCTATTAAAGGCAATTGCGGGTATCGGCAAAGAAGTGAGCGGTGTCGTGAGCGTTATGGGTATTGATCCGCAGAACTTAAAGGGTAAGCAACGGCGAGAGTGCATTGGGTATATTCCACAGGAGCCTAGCGATTTGCTGTATGGACAAAGCGTTGCCCTTGAATGTGAACAAGCCGATCTAGATAATGAAATTCAACCTGGTACGACTGCAGCATTACTTTCTCAACTTGTACCTGGGATATCTGGGCACATCCATCCACGAGATCTTTCCGAGGGTCAACGACTTGGTCTGGCACTGAGTGTTGTTCTCTCTTCAAATCCGAGGGTCTTGATCTTGGATGAACCAACACGCGGACTGGATTACCAAGCAAAACGCGAGCTAGTTTCTATTTTGGTCTCCTTTGCAAAAAACTATGACAAATGTGTAGTGCTTGCGACCCATGATGTCGAGTTAGTGGCCGACTTGGCTACACGGGTTATTTTCATTGCAGATGGCGAAAAGGTAGCTGATGGCAGCACTCTCGATGTTTTGCTTTCCTCCCCCGCATTTGCGCCTCAAGTAGCAAAAGTTATGTCACCTCATCCGTGGCTCCGAGTCAGTGACGTAACTGCAGCGATTGAAAAACTATGACGATGTTTACCTCGAATGTAGTTACATTCAAAGTCAAAAACATCCTGGTTCTGATGTGTGCTTCAGTGCTAAGCGCCACGGGTTTTCTATGGCCATTTTTCTATTCCAGTGCAGAGATTGCACAAACACAGTTAATTTTCTGGGGTGCAATTGGCCTTGCCGTGTTGCTTGTAATTATTGAGGTCTCCAATTCACGATTGGATGCAAAATCAGTTGCACTGCTAGGGATTTTGGCTTCGATTATCGCTGCTCTTCGTCCGCTAGGTGCAGGCGCCGTTGGTATTGAGCCCATGTGGTTTATATTGATTTTAAGTGCTCGTGTCTTTGGTCCATCATTTGGTTTCTTACTAGGAGTAATTTCAATGTTTGCTTCGGCGCTTCTAACAGGTGGCATGGGTCCTTGGCTTGGTTACCAGATTTTTGCCGCAGCATGGGTTGGAATGCTTGCAGGATTCCTGCCAAAAAAAGTTAGTCCAAAACTAGAGATATTCATGCTTGCACTCTATGGCGTAATCGCATCGATGCTTTTTGGTATTTTGATGGATCTACAGTTTTGGCCATGGACGCTGGGCTCGGGTACGCAGCTTTCATATATTCCAGGAGGAATGCTCAGTGAGAACTTGTCCAGATTTTTCACTTTTCATTTTTTAACAGCAATGGCCTGGGATGTTCCAAGAGCGATCTTCACTGCAACGCTCATCCTTGTTACGGGGCGATCAATTCTCTCTGCTCTACATCGAACCCATAACAGAGCTGCATTCATGGCACCGATTGAATTTATACAATCAACAACCCTAAAAAGTAGTTTTGAGCCTAAAATCACCGAACGTTAGAAGTAACAAAGGGAAGTTTTACCACTTCAACATTTCCTTCTCTGCCACGAATATCAACGACTAACTTATCCCCTAATTTAACGTCGCTCTTTACTCGGGCAAGTGCGATGCCGATCTTCAAAGAGGGAGAGAATGTTCCACTTGTAACTTCCCCTACTAATTGCCCTTCTAAGTTCTTGACTGACATGCCTGCTCGAGGAATGTTTCGATCTAAAGATTTCAAGGCGACACTTGTGTAATGCGGGCCAGTCTCTTTTTGGTTTTTTAAAAACTTTGAACCAATAAACTGATCTTTGTTCCAACCAACAGCCCACGATGCTTTTGCCTCTAAAGGAGAAATCCCAAGTGAGAGTTCATGGCCGTGAAGTGGATATCCCATCTCTGTTCTAAGAGTGTCTCTTGCGCCAAGACCGCA
>JBIIGW010000056.1:0-6519 GCA_044236295.1 Candidatus Planktophila sp. | reverse complement strand
TCTGCGCGAGCAGCTTCAATCTTTGCAGTGATCTCTTTGCGACCCGGACCTTCGAGGAAGGTGAGTTCACTTTGCAAGCGATCAGCTGCTTCTTGAGTAAGCCATGTCTGCGTCATAAGGTCTAACGGTACTGGTTAGTTACTTGGGGCGACAACCCAATACGTCTGCATTAACGGCCTCTATGCGTGTGGCAACAGAAGTTCTAAGTTCAACTTTTCCTTGCCCAGCGGCAACCTCTTCATCTAATTGACCAACAATGTTCTTGTAGTAATCCCTGGCTATTAAGGTACAAATCACTGGGCCTTCAACGCCATTTCTATCAACTGAGTAGCGAATAGAAGTTTCGCGATCGCTTTCGACAGTAAATGAAATCAATTGAACACGGATTGGCGGATTTGAATGGTGAAGTCCGGCCCATGTGAGCCATCCGATACCGGCGATTGCGAGTAAAACTGCAAAACCAACCCAGTTGACTCCCTTTTTTATGCCGTAACGGTCATCGTAGTCAAACGGGCTTTGCGATTGCATGACATGATTATCTCATGGAAGAAGATGTATTTATGGGCTCAGCAGGTTCTCTGACAGTTGGCCTGCTGGTTATTGCCGTTGCATTCCTGTTGCGCAATTTTTATAAGCGTTTCATGGGTGTTAATCGAAGCGATGACTCACAAGAGTAGTTTTCTTACCAAAGTTGGCCAAACAGTTGCAGTCTTACTTGTAGCGGCCCTTTTTGTAGCCTTAGGTCTTTGGCAACTTCAGCGCGCTGCAGATTTAAAAGAGTCCTTACAAGTTGCTACAACCATTGATACCGATGTCGTTCCACTTGAATCAATTACAAGCCCACGCCAAGCAATCCCTGCATCTGCGCTCAATAGAACTGTCTCGGTGACAGGTAAGTACATTGCAAACTTTAAAGCTGCAAATCAAAAAGATGGAAATGGTGATATTCAAGATTGGGAGTCTGCGTTGTTGCAGGTTGGTGAAAGATCTGCAATCTTGGTAGTTCGTGGCCTGTGGTCTGAAAGATTATTAAATCCGGATATTCAGCAATCCATGGATATTCAAGTGGAGGGCTTGCTTGTTGCAAGCCAAGATGGGGATAGAGCCAGAAACTCTCCAGGTGAAATTTCACGATTAGACAGCGCAGTTGTTACATCCCTGACAGATCTGGATCTTTTTGATGGATATGTAGTTGCAACATCTGAAGCCACAAGAGATCAATCACTAGAACGCACCAGAGTTGTCCCAGAGAAGTTACAGTCCCGAATCCCTGGCTTTTACTGGCAGCACCTTTCATATGTGGTCATTTGGTGGTTAATGGCCGCTGTTGTTGTCTTTCTACCCTTCTATCGTCGTAGAGTTAGCACATGAGCGGTGCACTGAAGCGGTTTAGAGTAATGGCCATAATTGCAGGAGTAATGTCTTTACTTCTGTGGTTTGTAGATTTACCAGTTGTTTATCTTTTCAATAATGAAGACTGGAAATCGATGGTTGCCTGGATCCCTTTTGTTCATGGATGGATTTACGCTGCGTATGTTTTAACTGCTCTTCAATTTGCGACAAAGGCACGTTGGTCACTTAAAAAGACGGTGTGGTTAATTCTTGCCGGCACGCTTCCAATTGCCTCATTTGCTGCGGAGCGTAGAGTTGTTCGTCAGTATTCGTAAGTTAATTAAATCGCTGCTTTATCCACTCTATGAACGGCGCTTAGTTCGATCTCTAGATTTCTCAAAAACCCCTCACCATGTTGGAGTGATCCTGGATGGAAATAGAAGATGGGCTAAATCAAATCCAACTTCCCACGATCCACACGGACATAAAGCTGGCGCTGGAAAAATTATTGAGTTTTTAGGGTGGTGTGATCAGGCCGAAGTTAAAGTTGTTACGTTGTGGTTGCTTTCAACCGATAACTTCAAGCGATCCCAAGAAGAAATTGATGAGTTACTTAAGATAATTGGAAATACCGTTGATGAGTTAGCGGCAACAGGTCGCTGGAACATCAAGGCCGTTGGTGCCTTGGATTTACTGCCCAAATGGCTTGAGGAAAAACTAACTGCCTTAAAGCCGGTTCGAAACGATGGCGTGGAAGTTAATGTTGCCATTAGTTATGGCGGGCGACGTGAGATTGTTGATGCCGTCAAAAGCTATATGAGCCAAGAAGATAAGGCCGGGCGCTCACTTACCGATGCAGCCACAAATCTGACAGCAGATGATATTTCAAAGTTTTTGTATACAGCCGGTCAACCAGACCCCGAACTTTTGATTCGTACGTCAGGGGAGCAACGCTTGGGTGGCTTCTTGCTTTGGCAAAGCGCAACATCTGAGTACTACTTTTGTGAAGCCTATTGGCCTGATTTTCGTCGAGTGGATTTCCTTCGAGCCTTGCGTTCATACTCAGTCAGACAACGTCGTTTTGGTTCATAAGTAAGTAGTTCAAATTTCATATTTGCCTCTAGCGTGTCTGCGCAAATAAATAGCCAATTAGTTCTACCTTTTCACTATCGGAAGCAAACCCCTCACACAATTAAATGTAGGAGTAAGCATTGGCTGCTAAGGTCCAAAAAGGGCGAAAAACCTTTGTTTTAGATACCAGCGTTTTACTTGCAGACCCAGGGGCCCTTCTTAAATTTGCCGAACATGAAGTGATAATTCCGATTGCCGTTATCGGAGAGCTTGAGACAAAAAGAGATCATCCAGAGTTGGGCTATTTTGCTCGGGCAGCGCTTCGCGCATTAGATGATTTACGCATCACGCATGGTCGATTAGATAAACCGCTTTCGATTACACCCGAAGGTGGCACATTATCTGTCGAGCTTAACCACACAGATCTTTCTACTCTGCCACATGGCTTCTTACGTGATGGAACAAATGACACAAGGATTCTTGCAATTGCAAAAAATCTGATGTCAGATGGAAAAGACGTAGTACTTGTATCAAAGGATTTACCACTACGCGTTAAAGCATCATCAGTTGGAGTTGAAGCCCAGGAATATCTTGCTGAATTAGTCTCCAATAGCGGGTGGACTGGCATAGAAGAGTTACACGTTGATTCATCTGTTATCGATGATCTCTATGCACGCGAGCTTGCAGATCATGAAGCAGCTCATCAACTTCCTGTTCACACCGGCGTTGTCTTACACTCTCAAAAGAGCAGCGCCCTGGCACGTGTTACTGCTGATAAACAGTTGAAGTTAGTCAGAGGCGATCGCCAAGCATTTGGGTTACATGGTCGAAGCGCCGAACAGAGAATTGCATTAGATATTTTGCTGGATGAATCCGTTGGGATTGTCTCCCTTGGCGGGCGAGCAGGAACAGGAAAATCAGCGTTAGCGCTGTGCGCCGGGCTAGAGGCGGTAATGGAAAAACGCCTTCACAAGAAGGTAGTTATCTTTCGGCCGCTCTATCCAGTTGGTGGCCAAGAGTTGGGATACTTGCCAGGATCTGAAGGCGAAAAGATGTCGCCGTGGGCTCAGGCAGTCTTTGACACTTTAGGGGCCTTAGTTAGCCAGGCTGTTATCGATGAGATCATCGACCGCGGGCTCATCGAAGTTTTGCCGCTGACACATATTCGTGGCCGGTCACTCCATGACTCATTTGTCATCGTCGATGAGGCCCAATCTTTAGAGCGCGGTGTTTTACTGACCGTCCTTTCCAGAATTGGAACCGCCTCTAGAGTGGTTCTAACCCACGACATTGCCCAAAGAGACAACTTACGGGTCGGTCGCCATGACGGAGTTGTGGCCGTGGTTGAAACTTTGAAGGGCCATCCACTCTTTGCCCACGTTACTTTGACCAGAAGTGAGCGCTCGCCGATCGCAGCCCTAGTCACCGAGCTTTTAGAGGGCCCAATCTCAAGTTAATTCCCTGACATTGAATCTCACAGTCACATTTGGTGCATTTCGGACATTACCCTAACTGACCTGCGGTTTTACCCATCCACAGTAAAAAACTTACCTGTGAATTTGCGACTTTAGCCTACTTAGATTTGCCCGAGATGCCCTCGTGGCGCACGATAGAGCCATCCCCGTAGTACTTGAAGCCTCTTTTGAGGCTAGATGGCTATGGGGCTGAACAAAGGGTGAGAGCCCTGGGATTAGGAATCAGGTCGCAGGAGATGAGTCAGAAGGGAGTGCCAGAGATGAGTTCGATAACGACGTTTGTAGGAATGTTCTCGAAAAAAGCTGTAGTCGCCTGGGCACTTATCGCTGGGCTTTTACTGGCTGTGGCTTTGTTGCCTAAGGCAAGTGCAACTGAGAACTCAGTTGTGGGTACCGAGGCCTCTAAATCTGTAGTGGCCATCGATCCTGGTTCAGAGACCTCCTTTTTGGGGGAGAGTTTCACAACGATTGCCGGGGCGATCTTTTCTAAAGATTTGGCCTTAGTTTCTGCGGCAAGCATTCAAGTAGAACTTGCTCGCACACCCTATGGGGCCAAAAAAGTTGCCAAAGAGATTCTCTTTAATGAATATGGATTCAAACAAGTCCAGTATGCATGTCTTGAGAAGTTATGGACTGAGGAAAGTAACTGGCGATACAAGGCGCACAACAAAAGATCCGGCGCACATGGAATTGCTCAAGCATTACCTGCCAACAAAATGGATGTTGTCTCAACAGACTGGCGAACAAATCCAGTGACACAGATTCGTTGGGGACTTCGCTATATCAGCATTCGCTATGAGACCCCGTGCAAGGCTTTGTCAAAGCACAAACGAAGTAACTGGTACTAATTAAACTTCTGGTCTAGTACTTATCTTTAGCGGCACAGAGGTTTCGGCATAAAAATCCTGTCCCTTATCATCTACAACAATAAATGCAGGAAAATCAACAACATCAATTTTCCACACGGCTTCCATGCCTAACTCTTCAAAATCTAAAACCTCAACTTTTTTAATGCAGTCCTGTGCAAGTCGGGCAGCAGGTCCACCAATAGAACCTAGGTAAAAACCACCATGTGTTTTACAGGCATTTGTTACAGCTTTTGAGCGATTACCTTTTGCAAGCATGACCATCGAGCCACCGAGTGATTGGAAATAATCCACATATGAATCCATGCGACCTGCAGTCGTTGGACCAAATGAGCCAGATGCATATCCTGCTGGAGTCTTTGCAGGACCAGCGTAATAAACAGCGTACTTTTTCATGTATTCAGGCATTGGCTTTCCTGAATCGATCATCTCTTTAATCTTTGCATGTGCTAAATCACGAGCAACAACCATGGTTCCAGTCAATGAAACTCTTGTCTTTACAGGATGCTTTGAAAGCTCAGCCCGGATAGCTTCCATTGGCTGATTTAAATCAATTGCAACCACCGCGTCATTTAGGTGAACATCGGTTGTCTCTGGCAAAAAGTGCGCAGGATCGCGCTCTAACTCTTCTAGGAATATTCCATCCTTAGTGATTTTGGCCTTTGCTTGACGATCTGCAGAACATGAAACTGCGATCGCAATTGGTAGTGAGGCACCATGGCGAGGAAGTCGAACGACGCGAACATCGTGGCAAAAATATTTGCCACCAAACTGCGCGCCGATTCCAAGTGTTCTAGTTAATTCTAAAACCTTGGCTTCAAGCTCTTTATCTCGAAAACCATGACCCGTTGCAGCATCTCCTGTAGTTGGAAGTGAATCCAAATACTTAGTACTTGCTAACTTTGCAGTTTTAACTGTGTGCTCGGCGCTTGTGCCACCGATAACTATTGCAAGGTGATACGGCGGACATGCTGCAGTACCAATAGAGCGAAGCTTTTCATCTAGCCAGGTCATGAATGATTCTGGGTTTAAAACCGCTTTAGTTTCTTGATACAAGAAGGATTTATTGGCACTTCCGCCGCCCTTTGCAATATAGAGCAAGTTGTATTCATCTGGGTGATCGCTATCTGAATAAATCTCTATCTGTGCTGGCAGATTATTGCCGGTGTTTTTTTCTTCCCATGTTGTAACAGGTGCCATCTGAGAATATCTAAGATTAAGTTGTGTGTAGGCGTCATAGATTCCTTGTGAAATAGCAACTTCATCCTTGCTTGTTGTTAAGACATATTGACCTTTTTTACCCATAACAAGGGCGGTGCCTGTGTCTTGGCACATTGGCAAAACTCCACCTGCTGCGATGTTTGCATTTTTTAGAAGATCAATTGCAACAAAGCGATCATTTGGCGAACTCTCTGGATCTTTGACAATGTTCTGTAACTGCTCAAGGTGATCTGAACGTAGATAATGCGAAATATCGTGAATTGCTTCGGCAGTGAGTTTTTCTAACGCTGATGGCTCTATTTGAAGAAACTCCTTATCTCCAAGTTTGATCACACTTACGCCTTCTTTACTGACAAGGCGGTACTTAGTTGTATCTGCACCTAAAGGTAGAAGTTCGGAATAAGTAAATTGAGGCATTTATGGCTTAGCCGCATCTAGTTTTTTCTTGGCGCCATCTAGCCACTCTTGGCAGATCTTGGCCAACTCTTCGCCTCGCTCCCAAAGTTTGAGCGACTCTTCTAAAGTTGCACTTCCTGCTTCAAGTAATTCAACAA
>JBIIGW010000054.1:0-6901 GCA_044236295.1 Candidatus Planktophila sp. | reverse complement strand
CAGCCCGATTCTTTGTATCCTCCAAATGGCGATGTTGGATCAAACTTGTTAAATGAATTCGTCCAGATAACTCCAGCTCTTAGTTGCTGAGCTGCCCACAATGTTCGCGAGCCTTTCTCGCCCCAAACTCCGGCAGATAGGCCAAACGGGGTGTTATTTGCCTTCTCAATTGCCTCTTGAGGGGTACGGAAAGTTAAGACTGAAAGGACAGGTCCAAATATCTCTTCACGTGCTATTCGATGAGCCGAAGTAACTCCAGTAAAAATCGTTGGTGCAAACCAGTATCCCTTTTTAGGGAGTTCACATGCCGGGCTCCAACGCTGACCACCTTCGCTATCTCCAACTTTTGCAAGCTCTACTATTTTTGCAAGTTGCTCTTTGCTATTTATCGCACCAACATCTGTGTTTTTATCTAATGGATCACCAACACGGATTTTCTCCATACGGTTTTTGAGCTTATGTAAAACCTCTTCTGCGATGTTTTCCTGCAGAAGCAATCGGGATCCAGCACAACAAACGTGCCCTTGATTAAAGAAGATCCCATCAATAATTCCTTCAACTGTTTCATCGATGGCTGCATCTTCAAAAACAATATTTGCCCCTTTGCCACCCAACTCTAGAGTCACGCTTTTCTTTGTTGGTGCAACAGATCGAGCAATAATCTTTCCAACTTCAGTAGAGCCAGTAAATGCGATCTTATCGATGCCTGGATGGTTAACAATGAGCGCACCTGTTGATCCATCACCGGTCACAATGTTTACAACACCAGCTGGAAGTTCTGCCTGTTGGCACACTTCAGCAAATAAAAGTGCAGTAAGTGAAGTTGATTCTGCAGGTTTTAGAACCACTGTGTTGCCAGTGGCTAACGCCGGAGCAACTTTCCATGCCAACATAAGTAGCGGAAAGTTCCAAGGAATTATCTGTCCTGCAACGCCCAGTGGTTTGGGTGAACTGCCAAGACCAGCATATTCAAGCTTATCGGCCCAACCTGCGTGATAGAAAAAATGTGCCGCAGCTAATGGAATATCAGTATCACGTGATTCACGGATTGGCTTACCGTTATCTAAAGTTTCTAAGACAGCAAACTCACGAGCACGCTCTTGTAAAATACGTGCAATTCTAAAAAGATATTTTCCACGTTCTTTGCCAGAAGTCTTTGACCATGTTGAGGTGTAAGCCTTGCGAGCTGCTTTAACTGCTGCATCAACTTCAGCTCTGCCAGCCAATGCAATCTGGCTTAGGACCTCTTCGGTTGCTGGATTAATCGTTGGAAAATGCTTACTACCAGCGACAAACTTTCCTCCAATAAAATGTCCATACTTTGGTTTAATTGTTGTGATTGCGCGAGATTCTGGAGCCGGTGCATAATCAAAACTCATCGATCTCTCCAATCCGTTGTCATTGTTTTCAATACTTTCATGGACTAATCCACGCTCACATAAGTAGGACTAGCGTAGTAGCCATTGTCCATTTTCATACGTTGCATCAATAGATCATTGAGCAATGCACTTGCTCCTATGCGAAACAGCTTCGAATTGAGCCACTCTTGACCAGCGACTTCCTTCACCAACACCAACTGCTTAATGGCATCTTTTGTGTTTCGAATTCCACCGGCTGGCTTGACCCCAATTCGTTTCTGAGTCATTTCGTAAAAATCTCGAACTGCTTCTAGCATTACCAATACAACCGGGGCAGTGGCAGCCGGTGCAACCTTGCCTGTTGATGTTTTAATGAAGTCTGCCCCTGCAGCCATTGCTAAAAATGACGCTTTTCGAACATTGTCATACGTCACCAACTCACCGGTTTCAAAAATCACCTTGAGGTGTGCTTTATCTCCACACACTTGGCGAATAGTAACAATCTCGTTAAAGACATCAATCAATCTTCCCTCTAGAAATGCACCACGATCAATCACCATGTCTATTTCACTGGCTCCGGCATCAATTGCATCTTGAGTATCTAGAACTTTAACTTCCATTGATGCTCGTCCGGAGGGAAATGCAGTAGATACTGCAGCTACCGGTACATGCTTCCCACCAATTAAATCTAGATGCTTACGCGCTACACCAACCATGTCGTTGTAGACACAGATTGCGCCAACACTTGGAACGCTTGAATCAGTTGGGTCGGGCCGCACAGCTTTTGCACAAATCGCCTCAACTTTTCCTGCAGTATCTGCACCTTCCAAAGTAGTTAGATCTACCATGGAGATTGCAGTATCTATTGCCCATCGCTTTGAAGATGTTTTGATGCTTCTAGTTGAAAGCATGGCTGCACGCGCATTTGCGCCCACTTGATCTACGCCTGAAAGAGTTTTTAAGTAGTTTTTTAGCGAGGCTTCACTTCCATCGACTAACCCATAAAAATTCACGATAGCAATTCCTTCAATTGTGGCCGTAGTTGATTCAAAATCTCTACTGCCTTCTCTTTATTGATCTCAATGACCTCAATGTAACACTTGAGTTTTGGTTCGGTCCCACTTGGACGAATAATTACGCGGATCGATCCTTCTAACCACATCCTGAGTCCATCCGTTGGTGGCAGTCCATCTTTTGGTTTTGATAAATCCTCTATGAGGGTTACTTGCTTACCGGCAATATTTTGTGGTGGATTATTGCGTAAGGAGTTGAGCAACTCCTTGACCTGTGTGAGATCTTTTAATCTAATCGAAATCTGTTCTGTTGCATGATAACCATGCGAACTCCAGATTTCGTCGAGGAGATCCAGAATTGTTTTGCCATTGCGCGCTAAATCCGATGCAATCTGTGCGATGAAAATGGCCGCAGAGATTCCATCTTTATCATTAACTGTTTCAGGATCTACGCAATATCCAAGAGCTTCTTCATAACCAAATGAAAGATTATCTACTTTTGAGATCCATTTAAACCCTGTTAAAACCTCCTGAAACTTAATAGAGTGGGTTTCGGCAATTTTTTTGACTACCGTTGATGAAACAATGGAATTGGCAAACACCCCAGATGTATTTTTCTTTGAGATGACATAAGCAAAAACTGCACCTAACTCATCGCCATGAAGAATTCTCCAACCAACCTTCGGATCTTTGACTGCAACGGCGCAACGATCGGCATCTGGATCGGTTGCTATAACCAAATCTGCATTATTTTTTTGTGCCACCTCTATGGCTAAATCCATGGCACCTTGTTCTTCTGGGTTTGGAAAAGCAACTGTAGGAAAATCTGGATTAGGCTCGGCTTGTGTTTCTACCAAAATTGGAGGCTCAAATCCCGACTCTTTAAATACAGCCAACAATGTTTCTTTTCCAACTCCGTGCATAGCTGTATAAACAATTTTTAATTCACCTGGATTCTTTGCCAGTTGTGCTGTGCGAGAAACGTACTTCTCGAGCAGCAAGTCATCAACAACGCTCCATTTATCAGCACGTGGAAGATTTTTTGCCGCAACAACTTTTGAGATCTCTTGTGCAATAAAAGAATCGGTAGGTGAAGTTATCTGAGAACCTCGATAAACGATCGAATCTACAGTTCCACCGAGGTAAACCTTCAAACCGTTATCTTGTGCGGGATTATGACTTGCAGTAACCATGATTCCAACGTCACAGCCAAGTTCATTTGTTGCAAATGCAAGAACAGGTGTTGGTAGAGGATGGGACAAAACAAGTGTTTTTAGACCGGCGCCAGAGAAAATCTCTGCAGCTTCGAGTGCAAATTCTTTAGAGCCATGTCGTGCATCTTTTCCAATCACAACAGATGTCAGGCCGCGGGCTTTCATGTATGCAACTATTCCGGCCGCTGTTCTGGCAACGACTGCTCTATTCATACCTGACGGGCCAGGTCGTACCGGGCCGCGCAGGCCTGCGGTTCCGAACTCTAGAAATCCATTGAAAGACGCTTTCAACTCTAGTTCATTATTAGTATCGACCCAGTTTTGAACCTGCGCTGCTGAAACTGCATCTGGATCATCGAGAATCCAATCATTGACTGCTTGTAAAAATTCTTTGTCCATAGTTTTACAGCAGCTTTGGAATTACGCCTTTAAGCAGTGAGCCCATTCGATCGGCGGCAGCTTTACCGGCTGCAATTACCTCTTCATGGTTTAACTTCTCACCAGTTACTCCTGCAGCAGCATTTGTCACCAGTGAAATTCCAAGAACTTCCGCGCCTAGTGCATGAGCAGCAATAGCTTCTGGCACGGTCGACATTCCAACTAAATCTGCTCCCATAGTTCTCATCATGAGAATCTCAGCAGGTGTTTCATAGGTTGGCCCACGCCAGTGAACGTAGACCCCTTCTTGAAGTGATGCATCTTCTTTCTTAACTATCTCTCGAATTCTCTTGCTATATAGATCGGTTAAATCTACAAAAGTTGCACCAGATAATGGTGAAACTGCTGTTAAGGATATGTGATCACGTATCAACACTGGCTGGCCAACTTTGTAAGCGGTATTTATTCCACCACATGCATTTGTCAAGATAACAACTTTGCATCCAGCTTTCACTGCTGTTCGCACCGCGTGCACTACTGGCTCAATACCTTTACCTTCGTATAGGTGAGTTCGACCTAGAAAAACCAACGCACGCATTTTTTTTCCATCTGTATCAATTTCATATGAGCGAATCTTTCCGGAATGTCCTTCCACGGCAGGTGGCAAAAATCCGGTGAACTCTTCTGCATTGCATTCAAAGGCAGGAGTACCAAGTGCATCAACTGCACTCACCCAGCCAGATCCCATAACAAGTGCTACATCATGTGCAGCAATCCCTGTTTTCTTTGCGATCTCTTCTGCTGCAACAACGGCGGCGGCTATTGGATCACTATATAAAAGCTCAGTCTTTCCCATGGCCTAATACTGTCACAGAGTTTGATTTCATCAATGCATACCCTTGATCTGCGGCCAGGAGTATCCAAGTTGGGCACAAGCCTTTCTTAAAAACGGCATTGATATTCCGACAACATTTGTATAGTCGCCTTCGATACTTGCGATAAATGGTGAACTAAATCCATCGAGTGTAAATCCTCCAGCAACATGCAGGGGCTCTTCTGTTGCCACATAATCAATAATCTCTTCATCAGTTAAATCTGCAAAATTGACGCGAGTAGTTACTCGATCTGAAATCTCTTTATCTTTGAAGGTATCAATAATGCAATGGCCAGTATGTAACAGCCCACTATTTCTGCGAACTCTTTGCGCCCGCTCAATTGCAATTTCCGGTGTGCCAGGTTTACCAAGTGACTCACCGTCAAATTCGAAAGTTGAATCGCAACCAATAATAATTGCCGGAAAATCAATCTGTTCGCGAACAGTATGTGCCTTAGTAATCGCAAGAGCGATGACCATATCCGATGGATTCATTGAGTTAAAGAACTCAGTTTCTTCATCAACATTGCTGACCATAATTTTCGGTGAGAGACCAGCCGATTCAAGTAAGCGACGACGGCTCTTTGAGGCAGATGCTAGAACAATAGTTGGGTGATTCGAAGGCACGGGTTAAAGGTACTCGTTTAATGGCATAAATCAATTAATGAAATCAAATCAAACTAATTCTGACTACTAGGATTGTTGCGTGAAGAACTCATTTCCAACCCTAGGAGTTATTGGTGGAGGAGAGCATGCTCGAATGTTTGTGGCTCCTTCTACAGCTTTAGGCATCGATCTTTTGATATATGCATCAGATCCAAATGATTCAGCAGCTCAGATTTGTAAACACGAGATCGGAAGTTATAAAGACTTAGATTCAATTCGTGAATTTGCTAAAAAATGCGATGTGGTTACTTTTGCAGATGAGTTAATTGCACTGAGTATTATCCGGGCAATCGAAGCAGATGGTGTAGTTGTTCGACCATCTTCGACGGCATTAGAGCTCTCACAAAATAAAGAAGCTTTAGGTTTGAAACTGATCAATTCTCTTGGCCCAGAATACAAAGCGAAATCCGAAAATGTTCTCATTGAGCGACCACTTGATTTTGATCATGAGATTACAGTCATGGTTGCTCGCTCCCCACACGGCCAAGCAACAACATGGTCACCAACTAGTGATGTGAAAAAAGATGGAATCAGCGTTATGACTATCGCACCCGTGCCAAAACTTACTCAAGATTTAAGTGAGCGAGTACAAAAGTTGGCACTTGAGATAGCAAAAATTTCTGGTGTAGTTGGTGTTGCAGCTGTGGAAATTTTCGTGAAGGATGAAGAAATATTTATCGCTGATCTTGTAATGGGCCCCCACAATTTAGGGTTATGGACAATAGAAGGTGCACGGACAAGTCAGTTTGAACAACATGTGCGAGCAGTTCTTGACCTGCCTTTGGGAGACCCAACAATGGTTGCACCTATAGCCGTGACAGGAAATCTGGTTGCAGGCAAGAAATCAAATATGTATCGCCCATATTTGCATTTAATGGCACGAACCCCAGCTCTTAAATTTCATCAGTACGGAAACGAAGTAAGCACAGGTCACAAAGTCGGTCATATAACTTTGCTGGGGGAGAGCCTCGAAGAACTAACAGATGAGATCCAGCATGCTATTGACTACATGATCGGAGAGATCGATGAGTGATAGTGCTGTATTTATTGAGTTAGCTGTTTAGTAATAACTAGTCAGTGCGACCTAGCGCGCGGAACTTCCACCCTGCTTTGCGCCATAGATCTCGATCTAACATATTTCTACCATCAATAATGGTTTTATTCTTTACTAATGATGCAATTTTAACTGGGTCAATCTGGCGATACTCTTTCCATTCAGTTAGGTGTAAAACTAAATCTGAATCTTTTACTGCATCATTTATACTTTCTGAGTACTCCAAATTTGGAAAACGCTTGCGGGCAGGTTCAATACCCTTAGGGTCATGAACAACTACATGTGCACCCGCTGCATTTAATTGAGCAGCAATATCCAGCGCCGGGGAATCACGGACATCATCG
>JBIIGW010000053.1:0-6964 GCA_044236295.1 Candidatus Planktophila sp. | reverse complement strand
GGTCATCGCCAGTATTGGCAAAACCAAGTCCAAGTGATTTAGAAATATCGCGAGTTCCAAGGTTTGTAGTCATGATGATGACAGTGTTTTTAAAGTCAACCGTGCGTCCTTGTGCATCGGTTAAGCGTCCATCTTCTAGAACTTGAAGTAAAGAGTTGAAGATATCAGGGTGAGCTTTTTCAATCTCATCAAAGAGAACTACAGAGAAAGGACGGCGGCGAACTTTTTCAGTTAGCTGTCCACCTTCGTCGTATCCAACATACCCTGGAGGTGCACCAAACAAACGTGATGCTGTGTGGCGCTCAGAGTATTCAGACATATCTAGCTGAATTAATGCATCTTGATCACCAAACAAGAATGAAGCAAGAGTTTTTGAAAGCTCTGTTTTACCAACACCTGAAGGTCCGGCAAAGATAAATGAACCACCTGGACGGCGTGGATCCTTAAGTCCAGCACGTGTGCGGCGAATAGCTTTTGATAAGGCCTTAATGGCTTGCTCTTGACCAATAACACGATTGTGTAGCTCAGTTTCCATATTAAGAAGACGTGCTGTTTCTTCTTCTGTTAACTTAAATACAGGAATTCCAGTTGATAGTGAAAGCACTTGTGCAATCAACTCTTCATCAACTTCTGTAACCTTATCTAAGTCGGTAGCTTTCCAATTCTTTTCTGCCTCTTGTTTTTCGATGATAAGAGTCTTTTCCTTATCGCGAAGAGTTGCTGCTAATTCAAAGTCCTGCCCATCAATTGCAGACTCTTTTTCTTTGCGTGCATTTGCAATTTTATCGTCGTATTCACGTAGCTCAGGTGGAGCGGTCATGCGCTTAATGCGAAGGCGTGATCCAGCTTCATCAATAAGATCGATTGCTTTGTCTGGCAAGAAACGGTCAGAAACGTAGCGGTCGGCCATGTTTGCAGCAGCTGCTAAAGCACCATCTGTAATGGATACACGGTGATGGGTTTCGTATCGATCGCGTAAGCCTTTGAGAATCTCAATTGTGTGAGCAACTGTTGGCTCTTTAACTTGAATTGGTTGGAAGCGGCGCTCTAGGGCTGCATCCTTTTCAACATGCTTACGGTACTCATCAAGTGTTGTTGCACCGATTGTCTGTAGTTCACCACGTGCAAGCATCGGCTTGAGAATGCTTGCGGCATCGATTGCACCCTCTGCAGCTCCTGCTCCAACTAGTGTGTGAATCTCATCGATAAACAAAATGATGTCTCCGCGAGTTTTAATTTCTTTTAGTACTTTCTTTAAGCGCTCTTCAAAGTCTCCACGGTAGCGACTACCGGCAACAAGTGCGCCTAGGTCGAGTGAATAAACCTGCTTGTCCTTAAGAGTTTCAGGAACATCATTTTTGAAAATTGCTTGTGCAAGTCCTTCAACTACGGCTGTCTTACCGACACCTGGCTCACCGATTAGGACTGGATTATTTTTTGTTCGGCGTGAAAGAACCTGCATCACTCTTTCAATTTCATTTTCGCGACCGATAACAGGATCAAGTTTTCCTTCACGGGCAGCTTGAGTGAGGTTGCGACCAAATTGATCTAGAACCAATGATGTTGATGGTGTGCCTTCTGCAGGACCAGCCTGGACAGATTCTTTTCCTTGATAACCAGAAAGTAATTGAATAACTTGTTGACGCACACGATTTAAATCTGCACTGAGTTTTACTAGAACTTGTGCTGCAACTCCTTCGCCTTCGCGAATTAAACCTAATAGAATATGTTCAGTTCCAATGTAGTTATGTCCCAACTGCAACGCTTCGCGAAGTGAAAGCTCTAGAACTTTCTTTGCGCGCGGAGTAAAAGGAATATGCCCACTTGGTGCCTGTTGCCCTTGGCCAATGATCTCTTCAACTTGTGCTCGAACACCTTCTAATGAGATGCCAAGTGACTCGAGAGCTTTAGATGCAACACCTTCGCCTTCATGAATCAGACCAAGCAAGATGTGTTCAGTACCGATGTAGTTGTGATTGAGCATGCGTGCTTCTTCTTGGGCCAATACGACAACGCGTCGGGCTCGGTCGGTAAAGCGCTCAAACATGGGCGGTGCTCCTTTGGATCGTTCTGTCGTTAAGCCTAATACCTGCAGGCATCAGCCCGCGAGGTGGATTGCTTATGCCTTTTACAACCCCAAATGTGGCGGGGTTATGCCCGAAATAGGGCTAAATCTGGGGGTAATTTTCGGCTCAGTTCGCTTATAGCTCTTTAAGCATTCGGGTATTTCCCAGAGTATTTGGCTTTACCGATTCAAGATCCAAAAACTCGGCAACACCTGCATCGTAGGAGCGTAATAGTTCATCATAAATTTCAGGAGCAACAGGAGTTCCTTCAATAACTTGAAATCCATGACGACCAAAAAATTCAGTTTCAAAAGTTAAACAAAAGAGCCGCTTTATTCCAATCTCTTTTGCGCGCGAGATGATTGACTCTAAAATTTGATGTCCAACGCCTTGGCCACGAAGTTTTTCAACAACTGCAACTGTTCGAACTTCTGCTAAATCTTCCCAAAGCACATGAAGTGCCCCGCAACCTACTACTTCATTTCCATCTATGGCAACAGTGAACTCTTGCACGCTCTCATACAGAGTTACTGTTTCTTTTGTAAGCAGGCGACCTTGTGGTGAATAAGAATCAATAAGTTGTCGAATTCCTTTGATATCACTGGTGTGTGCTGGGCGAATCTGCATTAATTAATCCAGTTCTGGTTTTACAAGTGGGAACAAAATTGTTTCACGAATTCCAAGTCCAGTAAGCGCCATGAGCAATCGATCAACACCCATGCCCATTCCACCGGTAGGTGGCATTGCAAACTCCAATGCACGCAAGAAATCTTCATCAACCTGCATTGCCTCTAAATCTCCCTTAGAACCAAGTGTTGCTTGCTCAATTAAGCGATCACGCTGCACAACTGGGTCTATAAGCTCGGAGTAACCAGTTGCTAATTCAAAACCATCTACATACAGATCCCACTTCTCAGAAACACCTGGATGTTCACGGTGGGCACGAACGAGCGGTGAAGTATCCAATGGAAAGCCCATGACAAATGTAGGTTCAATTAATTGATCTTTGGCAACATGTTCAAATATCTCTTCAGCTAATTTCCCTGTAATCCACTTTGGATCGACCTTCATTCCAAGTTTTTCAGCGAGTTTCTTAAGCTCTGCTATTGGCGTTAATGCAGTTACGTTTTGACCTACACTGGTTGAAATTGCCTCATACAACGAGATTTGTTTCCACTGCCCACCCAAATTTGCCTGTCTTCCATCATGATGGGTTACAACATGTGATCCAGAAATAGCCATCGCAGCATTTTGGACAAGGTTGCGAGTTAAATCCGCCATAGAAAGCCAGTCACCGTATGCCATGTAACTTTCGATCATTGCAAACTCAGGTGAGTGTGAAGAGTCGGCGCCCTCATTGCGAAAGTTTCGGTTGATCTCAAAAACGCGTTCAATTCCACCCACAACACAACGCTTAAGAAAAAGCTCTGGAGCGATCCGTAGATATAGATCCATATCGTAAGCATTTGAGAAAGACTTAAATGGGCGTGCGGCAGCACCTCCATGCATTACCTGCAACATTGGTGTTTCTACCTCTATGAATTTTTCCTTTTCAAAAGTATCACGTAGTGACTTCATAACAGTCGGGCGCAATCTCGCATTTACTCGAGCCTCTGGCCTCACGATTAAATCTACATAACGCATCCGTACTCGGGTCTCTTCTGACATTGGTTTGTGATCATTTGGCAAAGGCCGAAGTGACTTTGATGCCAAAGCCCAAGAGTTAGCAAGAATAGAAAGTTCACCGCGCTTTGATGTAATGATTTCGCCGGTTATCGAAACAATGTCTCCTAAATCAATATCTGATTTCCAGGAATCAAGCGCGTCTTGTCCAACTTTATCCAGAGATAACATCGCCTGAAGTTCAGTGCCATCGCCTTCACGTAAAGTTGCAAAGCAAAGTTTGCCTGTATCACGCTTAAAAATAATGCGTCCGGTTAACGACTCGATATCACCGGTAGCTACATCGATCTCTAAGCCAACATATTTTTCACGAATCTCTCCAAGAGCTTTTGTGCGAGGAACTGAAACTGGATATGGCTCAACATCTCGCGCGATTAAGGCAGCACGTTTTTCTCTGCGGATTCGAAGCTGTTCAGGTAAATCTTCTTCAGCGCTAGAGTTTGAAGCAGAACCAGCTGTGTTATCAGTGCTCATAGGTTGGTAAGTCTACAGACTCAAGCATTTCGCTCATGAATTAGACGAAGTCCTATCAACGTTAAATCAGGCTCATGGTGCTCAATAGTTTCTGAAACACCCACAATCAAGGGCGCCAACCCTCCTGTAGCAATAACTATTGGCTTTTCGGAATATGAATCTGCAAGTTCTGCAGTGATTCGATCCACTAAACCATCAACTTGGCCGGCAAATCCGAAGATTGTTCCGGACTGTAAAGCTTCAACCGTATTTTTCCCGATGACGTTCTTGGGTTTAATTAATTCGATCTTACGAAGCTGTGCGGCTCGAGCAGCAAGAGCATCTACTGAGATCTCAATACCTGGTGCTAAAGCGCCACCAAGAAACTCACCTTTTGGCGAGACAACATCCAGATTTGTTGACGTACCAAAATCGACAACAATTGCTGGGCCTCCAAAAATTGTGTGAGCAGCTAAAGTATTTACAATTCGATCTGCGCCAATCTCTTTTGGATTATCAACTAGCAGTGGAACTCCAGTTTTTGTTCCTGGTTCTACAATTGTTACGCGAACATCTGCAAAGTATTCGGCAATCATACTTCGAAGCTCTCGCAAAGTTGCAGGAACAGTGGAGCAGATTGATAGACCGCTTAAATTGTAATCTTCAATCAATGCTCGGTATTGAAGCCATAATTCATCTGCTGTGCTACGTGGGTCAGTTTTTACTCGCCAGGAGCGAATCAAATCTTTTTTGTCAAAAATCCCAAGCACGGTATTTGTATTACCTACATCTACAGTTAGTAGCATCTCTATCTCCCTGCCATCGGCATATTGTCAATTAAACGAACTCCTTCAACCCAGCCAGCAATAATCGCTCTCTTTGATTGTGTTGTTTCTTTTGCAACGGAAAAGTCATTTTCATCAATCACAGTTGCGTAGTCTTTTTTAAATCCGGATTCTGTTGAAAGTGTGGAGTTTAGAATTTCAATGGCAATTTCTACTGTTGGAGCTAACCTTGCTGCAGATAGTGCTCGATTAACAACAAGTGCACTATGTCTACCCTCTTGGGTCAAGCGTTGATTACGTGAAGACATTGCCAATCCATCAAATTCGCGGACTGTTGGAACTCCAATTATTTCTACTGGAGTTTTCATTGATTTGATTATCGAAAGTTGCTGAAAATCCTTTTCCCCGAAAATTGCTTTACTTGGTTTGGTCAAAGCAAATAAGCGATTGACAACTGTGACCACTCCATCAAAGTGACCTGGTCTGGATGCTCCTTCAAAAATTGAGCCTAAGGGACCAGCGGTAAGAGTTTGAAAACCTTCTGGATAGAGCTCTTCAAATTCAGGAAACCAGACTTGTGTTGCACCGGCAATCGTTGCAATTTCGATGTCGCGTTCTGGAGTGCGTGGATAATTCTCAATATCTTCTTTGTTTTCAAATTGAAGCGGGTTAACGAAAATACTGACAATTACTTCTTTGTCTAATGTTCGAGCACGCTTAATCAACCCTTGGTGACCTTTATGTAAGGCACCCATTGTTGGAACTAATATGCTCATTTAATGTGGCTCCAGTCCTTTCAGGTACCGGGCGAGATGCTTAAAGTTTAGCGCTAAGCGGGCAGATGTTCCAAAAGTTCTTTTATTTTTCCGTGAGTAAGCAGGATTGCATCAGGCTCAATTTCAAACCATGGTTCCAAAACAAATCTACGCTCATGAGCCCGTGGATGTGGCAGCACCAACTCATCGGCTTTGCTAATCAAATCTGCATATTGAATGAGATCTAAATCGATAGTTCTTGGTCCCCATCGTTGAATACGTTCTCGCCCCAAGGCTTTTTCTATTCCATGTAGCATTGATAGCAAATCCATGGCTGGTAAGTCGCTGTCAATTATGCACACAGCATTTAAATATTTTGGTTGTTCTGGACCGCCCACTGGGTCGGTTGTTATGTATGAAGAGACGGCTTTAACATCTGTTGCCTCGCGCAACAGAATAATTGCAGTATCTAAATTTTCCTTCGGGTTACCCAAATTAGCACCCAGTGAAATTATCGCTTTCATCGAACTTTATTTACGATAACGCAAATATCATGGACTTCTAATCCCACAGGGGCTTGAGGCTTATGAACAGTTACAGTTACGGCCCTTATCTTTAAGTGTGAGCTCAAAATTCTCTCTGCAATTCTGTATGCCAGTTTTTCAATCAAATTCACAGGGTTAGTTGTAATCTCTTGGTGGGTTAACTCTGTGATCTCAGCATAGTTAACAGTGTCTTCAATGGCATCTGATTGTGCCGCTGATGCTAAATCTAAATTTAAAATCAAATCTACATAGAAGTCTTGGCCATTTGTCCGCTCATTTTCAAATAAACCGTGAAACCCATAACCATGGATACCAGTGATAACTATTTGATCACTCATGATTCCAGGACCTCCTTGTGCGGTTTAACGGTATGCACTCTAACGGCCCACACTCCAGTTCCCTTAAGTCTTTTCGTTAATTCCACTGTTGCCTCTTCTCGTTGATCCGGAGAGTCGCCACCTAGAAATCTCTTGCGGGAGCCACCAACTAATACGGGATAACCCAAGTCAACAAAACGATCAATTGCATCAATTATTGCCCAATTGTGATCGGCATCTTTTGCAAAACCAAGACCTGGATCAATTATTAGATTCTCTTTTGTCACTCCAGCAGATAGAGCAGCTTGAATCCGAACTTTCAACTCTGAAATGGTCTCTGCGACAACATCTTCGTAGATA
>JBIIGW010000052.1:0-6989 GCA_044236295.1 Candidatus Planktophila sp. | reverse complement strand
GATCTTTGTTCCAACCAACAGCCCACGATGCTTTTGCCTCTAAAGGAGAAATCCCAAGTGAGAGTTCATGGCCGTGAAGTGGATATCCCATCTCTGTTCTAAGAGTGTCTCTTGCGCCAAGACCGCACATGACACCATCAAACTCCTTCATTGCATCAACTAAAAAATCCCAAACAAGGCTGGCGTCCACAACGCTGGGCACAATCTCAAAACCCAACTCTCCTGTGTAACCGGTTCTGCAGATAATTACTTCCGCTTGACCAATTTTTGTTTTTGAGAAAGCCATGTATTCAATGTCAGTTGTGATCCCAAGTTTTTCTAACACCTTTGGGGCTAGCGGTCCTTGGAGTGCAATTACAGCAAAATCTCTATGTTGATTCTTAACCGATATAGTCTTTGGGGCCTTTTCTAGAAGAATCCTTACAACCTCAGTTGTATTTGAGGCATTAGGAATAAAAAAGAAATCATCCTCGCTCATTCGATATGCGATCAAGTCATCTACCACTCCACCGTTCTCATCACACAAAAGTGTGTACTGAGCAGCTCCGTTACCGATCTTTCGCAAATCATTGGTCAGGATTATGTTCAGAAAATCTAAAGCTCCGGGACCTGAAACAGAGACTTTGCCGAGATGAGAAACATCAAACATCCCTACGCCTTCACGAACCGCGGCATGTTCTGCTAGAACTCCAAAACCTGGATATTCAATTGGCATCATCCATCCACCAAAATCTGCCATCTTGGCCTTGAGGGCTAGATGTTTATCGTTAAGTGGCGAAGTGTTCATTGTGCAAACCTACCAAGAGTTCTATTAGGCTTACTGATATGAGCAAAATTAAAATCTCCGATGGCGTAGTAAAGGATGAAGTCTTAGTCCTGGGATTGGCTTCGACTAATTCAAAGGGTGGACTGGCCATTGAATCCGGCGACATGGTGATAGACAGCAAAAAACTCATTACTCAGTTAGCTGACATGGGTGCAACAGGAAAAGCTGACGAAGTTATCAAGATTCCAGGATCAATTGTGAGGTTAATGGTCTTCACTGGTCTTGGTTCAAAGTCAGCCACATACTCCCACGAAACATTGAGGCGAGCAGCGGGAAGTGCTGCACGTGAATTACATGGAAACACTTCTGTCACCTTCTCACTTCCGGCCAGAAAAGCGACCGAAATTGCCGCGGTTGCCGAAGGTGCCGCTCTTGGGGCATATAGCTTCACTGCATTCAAAGGATCTACAAAGAGTGATCATAAAGATCCAATAAAAAATATAACGATTTTTTCTAAGCTGGGAAACAATGCTCAAGGAAAGTTAGCTGTAACTCGGGCAGCGATTATTGCGCAGTATGCAGGCTTAGTACGTGACTTAATTAATATGCCTCCTAGCTACTTAACCCCCGACAAATTCTGCAAAAAGATCTCAGAGGAAGTTAAGTCGGCAGGAGGCGCAAAGTCAGGATTGAAGATTCAAATTTGGGATGAGAAAGCGCTAAAGAGTCAAGGCTTTGGTGGAATTGTTGGAGTGGGTCAAGGCTCTGCCAATCCCCCACGACTTCTCCATATTTCCTACACCCCAAAGACGAAACCTACGAAGCGATATTCATACATTGGAAAGGGAATCACTTTTGATACCGGAGGCTTAGCGCTAAAGCCTGCTCCAGGTATGGAGGCCATGAAGTCTGACATGAGTGGTGCTGCCGCAGTTTGTGCTGCAGTCTTGGCGATTGCACAACTCAAGCTTCCTGTTGCAATTGAAATGTGGGCACCGTTGGCAGAAAACATGCCTAGTGATACAGCAGTTCGACCAAGTGACATTATTACGATTTTTGGTGGAAAGACCGTCGAGGTTCTCAATCCCGATGCAGAAGGTCGCTTAGTTCTCGCCGATGCATTGGTTAAAGCTCAATCATCAAAAAATAAATTAGATGGAATTGTTGATGTTGCCACACTCACCGGTGCTCAAGTAGTTGCGTTAGGAACGCGCACGAGTGCTGTAATGACAAATAATCAAGAGTTTTGTAATGCGTTCTTAGATAGTGCTGCGATAAGTGGTGAGCAGTTCTGGCCTATGCCATTACCTGAAGAACTACGGGCTTCATTGGATTCACCAGTTGCAGATCTAGCTAACATCGGTGATCGAATGGGTGGAATGTTAGTTGCGGGCCTATTCCTCAAGGAGTTTGTTGCGCCAGAACTGCCATGGCTGCACCTAGACATTGCGGGACCTGCATATAACGAAGGAAAGGCTCATGGCTACACACCTGTTGGCGGTACTGGGGTGGCTTTTCGCACACTTGTGACCTTGGCTGAACAGGGTTAGCCCTTCGATCTAAAGTAGTTGGTGGTTAATCTCTGTTGGCCTTGCTTGCATTGTGAACTTTGACCCAATGTGGGGCAAGATAGGCCCTAGAGATTCAAGAAAAACTAGGTAAGCACGAGATGTTGGGCGAACTAGTGAATCTGTGAAACATGAAGAGCACGTGAGTTTTTTGGTGGTTGAGAGGAGTCGTCTGTGTCGCAATTCGATCTTGTAATCCTTGGTGGTGGAAGTGGTGGTTATGCCGCAGCCCTAAGAGGAGCACAGCTTGGCCTCAAGGTCGCATTAATTGAATCAGACAAAGTCGGCGGAACATGCCTGCATCGAGGCTGCATCCCAACTAAGGCGCTTTTGCATTCAGCCGAAATAGCCGATGGCGCACGTGAAGGTTCAAAGTTTGGTGTTAAGTCCACTCTCAATGGAATGGACATGGATGGAGTCAACGCTTACAAAGATGGCGTGATCAATAAGTTATATAAGGGACTCTCTGGTCTGGTTAAATCTCGTGGCATTGTTTTCGTTGAAGGCCACGGAAAATTGGTTTCAAAAGACACAGTCGAAGTTGCAGGCGTTAAGTACACCGGCAAGAACATTGTTCTTGCAACAGGTTCTTATGCAAAAACTCTTCCTGGTTTAGAAATTGACGGAGAAAGAATTATCACCTCGGATCATGGAACTAAACTTAACTATGTTCCAAAAAGTGTGATTGTCCTTGGTGGCGGTGTGATTGGTTCTGAATTCGCCTCAGTCTGGAAATCTTTTGGAAGTGAAGTCACAATTGTTGAAGGGCTACCCCGTTTGATCGCACTTGAAGACGAATCCTCAAGCAAGCAGCTCGAGCGAGCATTCCGCAAGCGTGGGATTAATCTTGAACTAGGCGTTAGATTCGCTTCAGCTGTTAAGAACAAAAAAGATGTGACTGTCACCTTAGAAGACGGTAAGTCTTTAACTGCCGAGTTGTTAATGGTAGCCGTCGGACGTGGGCCAGTTTCAGACAATATTGGATACCAAGAACAAGGCATAACCATGGATCGCGGATATGTAATCGTGGATGACAAGTGCCGAACAAATATTCCAGGCATCTGGGCTGTTGGTGATTTGATTCCAACTTTACAGTTAGCTCACGTTGGTTTTGCGGAAGGTATTTTAGTTGCAGAGGAAATCGCAGGATTGAACCCTCGTCCAATTAATTATGATGGAATTCCACGTGTCACCTATTCGGATCCTGAAGTTGCATCTGTTGGTCTAACTACAGCTGAGGCTAAGAATCGTGGCCATGAAGTTGTTGAACTAACATATGACTTGGCTGGAAATGGAAAAGCACAAATTCTTAACACCTCTGGCTCAATTAAATTGGTTGCACAAAAAGACGGACCGGTTTTAGGAGTTCACATGGTGGGTGCACGAGTTGGCGAATTACTCGCAGAGGCCGAATTGATCTATAACTGGGAAGCACGCGCTAGTGATGTTGCTCCATTAATCCATGCACATCCAACACTTTCAGAAGCTATGGGCGAGGCCCATATGGCACTTGCCGGCAAACCACTTCACGCACACGGATAACCACTAGGAGACGATAATGACATTTTCTGTAACGATGCCAGCACTTGGTGAAAGTGTTAGCGAGGGAACAGTAACTCGTTGGTTAAAGGCTGAAGGCGATCATGTCAATGTTGATGAGCCACTTCTAGAAGTTTCTACTGACAAGGTTGATACTGAGATTCCATCACCTGTATCGGGCACGTTGCAAAAAATTGTTGTTCAAGTTGATCAGACGGTAGCCGTAGGAGCCGAGTTGGCAGTAATTGCCGATGGAGCTGCAGCCACATCAGCAGCACCTGTCTCAACTCCAGTAGTTGCAGCACCTGTCTCAACTCCAGTAGTTGCAGCACCCGCTGTACCTCCAGTTGCAGCTCCTGTTGCATCAGCACCAACAGCTAATTCCTCAGGAACAGTAATTACTATGCCTGCGTTAGGAGAAAGCGTTAGTGAAGGAACAGTTACTCGCTGGTTAAAAAATATTGGTGACTTAGTAGCTGCCGATGAGGCCTTACTTGAAGTTTCTACAGACAAAGTTGACACAGAGATTCCTTCACCTGTTGCTGGAACTTTATTGGCAATTGATGTAGCAGTTGATACAACTGTTCCTGTCGGAGCAAGATTAGGTTTAATCGGATCTGCCGGAGCAGTTGTTGCACCTTCCGCACCCGTAGTTGCAGCTCCGCCTGCTGCTCCTGCTGTCGTCGCAGCACCTGTTGTCGCAGCACCTGTTGTCGAAGCACCTGTTGTCGCAGCACCTGTTGTCGCAGCACCTGTTGTCGCAGCACCTGTTGTCGCAGCACCTGTTGCTCAACCTCAAGATGCATACGTAACTCCCCTAGTGCGCAAACTTGCTAACGATTTAGGTGTCAATCTTTCTAACGTTAAAGGCACAGGCATTGGAGGTCGCATCCGCCGTGAAGATGTAGAGGCGGCTCGTCCAGTATCGGCTGCTACTGCAACCAGTACAGCTGGTGCGGCTGCAGTCACCTCTACTACATCTGCCCCTCGATCATCAGCCGTTGCCGTTTCCCCACTTCGCGGAACTACGGTCACAATGTCGCGTCTTCGCAAGGTGATTGCTGCGCGCATGGTTGAGTCTCTTCAGGTAAGTGCTCAATTAACTACTGTTGTAGAAGTAGATGTCACAAAGATTTCAAGATTGCGAGATCGCGCCAAGGCAAGTTTTGAAAACCGTGAAGGCGTGAAATTGTCATACCTTCCGTTTTTTGCTGTGGCTGTTTGTGAAGCGTTAAAGCAACATCCAGTTTTGAACTCCTCTGTTGAAGGAGATCAAATCACCTACCATGGCGCCGAACACCTCGGAATTGCCGTTGATACAGAGCGCGGTCTCTTGGTTCCGGTTATTGCAAATGCAGGCGATCTCAACATGGGCGCAGTAGCTCGAAAGATTGCAGACCTTGCCGCACGCACTCGCGACAACAAAGTTACTCCAGATGAATTAGGTGGTGGAACTTTTACATTAACTAATACTGGAAGTCGCGGCGCTCTTTTTGATACTCCAATCATTAGCCAACCTCAAGTTGCGATTCTTGGACTCGGCGCCGTTGTGAAGCGTCCAATGGTCGTAAAAGGTGATGACGGCGGAGAGAGTATTGCAATTAGATCAATGGTTTACTTGGCACTTTCTTATGACCATCGCGTTGTAGATGGTGCAGATGCAGCACGCTTCCTAGTTACTTTAAAGGAGCGTCTAGAAGGTGGCGCCTTCGAATCTGATCTAGGACTCTAGTATGGGTAAATTGAGCGCGAAAAGAATTGCAGTTACCGGTGCATCAGGATTAATTGGTAGCGCCCTGGTTGGACACTTAAAGTCACAAGGTCATTCGGTTCAACGACTAGTTCGCCGCACTCCTATTTCATCTGATGAGGTTCAGTGGGATCCGCAAACAGGATTCGTTGATTTGGAACCACTCAATGGTGTCGATGCGGTAATTCATTTAGCTGGTGTGGGTGTTGGTGACAAGCGCTGGAATAAAAAATACAAAGCAGAGATCCTAAATTCCAGACTATTGGGCACAACTGCAATTGCCGCTGCAGTTGCAGAACTTCAGCCGCAGGTTTTCATCTCGGCGTCGGCAATCGGTTGGTACGGAGAAAGTGGAAATCGCGCAGTGGTTGAAAATGACCGGTATGGAGATGATTTCCTAGCCACGGTCTGCCGTGAATGGGAAGCGGCAGCAGATTTATCTGGCAGCGTGCGAACAGTAAAACTACGCACTGGTTTAGTTCTAGATCCTACTGGTGGTGCACTTGGGAAAATGCTTCCTCTATTTCGTTTTGGTCTGGGTGGAAAACTAGGAAATGGAAAGCAGTGGTGGTCTTGGATTACATTGCATGATCAAATTAGAGCAATTGTTTTTGCTCTTGAAAATCCAATCTCCGGACCGATTAATGTTACAACTCCAAATCCTGTTACAAATCAGGAATTTACTTCTGCTTTAGCTCGAGCAATGCACCGTCCAGCCCTTTTTCCTGCGCCAGCTTTTGCATTGAAAATTGCTCTAGGAGGGTTTTCTTCAGAAGTTCTAGGTTCAAAGCGGGTTATCCCTCAAGTACTTCAGGAGGCTGGATTCGTTTGGGATTATCCGCATATCTTCGAAGCGCTAAGTGAGTTAGTTAAAGATTAAATCACTAGCAAGTCGTCCAGAAAAAAGGGCGCCTTGTTGCGAAGGAACTGTTCGGTGATCTCCTATTACATAGATATTCTCACCAATCTTAATATTCTGAGTTAACCCTCTTCCAGGGTTCTGAATTGGTAAGGCTGCAGGAATTTCATACTTCGCAATCAACTGCCAATCATGTGTCGGTACGGACCACAAAAGAGCTAAATGTCTACGCACATCAGATTCAGTGAGATTCATTCCTGTAGTTGTTGACACTAAATGAGAACCATTTGGTGCATAGTTCTTGGAGATATCCGATATTACGACTGAGTTGATCACTGGTCCTCTGTTTTGACCATCTACAACTAACCGTCCAGTTCCAGAGGGATTATTTGTAACCGCGTGATACCAAGTAATACAACCAGCCATTTTCGGAATCTGCCCAAGATTTAAAAGCTGCGTGGCCGTTGTCGGATCTGTTGCAACAACAATCTTGTCTGCAGTAAGAAC
>JBIIGW010000051.1:0-7033 GCA_044236295.1 Candidatus Planktophila sp. | reverse complement strand
CCTTTGCCGCACTTTCTGCTGCAACAGAGAGCAGTAGCGTTGACTTACCTACACCCGGTTCGCCCGCTAGTAAGATTGCAGCACCTGGAACAAGGCCACCACCAAGAACTCGATCTAACTCTGAAACACCCGTTGGTCTGGCATGTGCTGCCGAAAGATCGACATCACCTATTGGCAATGCTTTAGAAGTTACGTTTCCCGGAACTAGTGAAAGTTTTTTAGGTGCTGAAATCTCTTCAACAGCGCCCCATGCTTGGCATTCACCGCAACGACCTACCCACTTTTGGGATGTCCAACCGCACTCGGTGCAGCGAAATGGATCCTTTTCTACCTTGGCCATAGCGATAAGCCTATGACACAGGGCTGATTATTTCTTCTGGGCAGCCAATGTAGCTGGATGCTGAATAACAAAAAGTGGAAGTGAGCGTGCCGATGCCTCACGGATATGTTCCATTCGAGCATTACATAGGCGAGATAGTTCGTTGTAAGCATCTTTACCCATAAGAAGTTCAAGTTCGTACTTGTTAGAGATATAAACAGGCTCAGTACCGACGTGAGCATCGCTATTGCTGGTGCAGTACCAATCAAAATCCTCACCGCCATCGCCCCATGCAAGTCGCTCGTACTCACCAATTACGGTTACAGAATATTCACGTTCACCATATTCACGCGTTTCAAAACTACGGCGTAGTGGAAGTTGCCAACAAACATCAGGTTTAGTGTCGGCAAAATGTTTTCCATCGCGTTGTGCCACATGATGAAGTACGCAACCAAAGGATCCAGTAAATCCTTCTGCTTCATAACCTTTTCGATTAAGGAAAATACATCCATCTTCAATTCGACGAGTTTTGCGCTCGCCATCTTCATCTTTCTCAGAAATTCTCAGCGCTCCACCAGGCTTTTTTGGACGAGCTTGATCATAAAACTGCCACATCTCAGGAGTTAAATAAGCTGCTGCCTTAAGAGTGCGCTCTTCATCTTCCTCATCTGAATACATTGCGCCTTCGGTGCAACATCCTGAATTCGGTTGATTCTTAAAAACACCTTGGCAACCATCGCCGTAAATACATGTCCAGTAGGAAGTAAGCCACGTTAAATCACATTTAAAGATTGTCTCAGCATCATTTGGGTCGAAGAATTCAACCCAATCGCGCGCAAATCCTGCTTTTACTTCTGGCATAGTCGCAGAGCCTACAGGCTCAACGGGTAGTCTTGTTACATGGATATAAAGCCAAAGGTTGGACTCATTGGTGCAGGAGTAATGGGTGAAGCACTTATCTCTGCCTTAGTAACCCATGGACTTAACCCAGATTTAATTACTATCTCTGAAAAGCGCTTGGATCGTGTTAATGAATTAACTGGCAGATACTCAATCAAATCAAGCGAACTGGCAGAGAACGTTTCAACCGCGCAGGTTTTGCTCCTAGTAGTAAAACCACAAGATTTGGCGGCCGTTTTAGAAGAGGTTAAAACTCACCTTAATTCAGATACATTGGTGATTACCTTTGCCGCTGGCAAAAGCATTACTTTTATAAGTAATGGAATTGGAAAATCAAATCCCATTGTTCGTGTGATGCCAAACTCACCGATCCTATTAGGCGCGGGAATGTCTGCAATCTCTTGCTCAGATAAGGTAACTGCCGGACAAAGAGATTTTGTCATGGGCTTTTTGGGTGCAGCTGGAAAAACAATCGAAGTTGATGAATCCCTTCAAGACGCAGTAACTGCAACAAGTGGCTCTGGGCCCGCATATTTCTTTGCTTTTGTGGAGGCAATGGTCTCTGGTGCAATGGAGTTAGGTCTTAGCGAAAACGATGCCACAGCTCTTACTATTCAAACAATTATTGGTGCAGCAAAAATGCTTGAGCAATCTGGCCAAACTCCTGCGGTTCTTCGTGAAAATGTTACAAGCCCAAATGGAACTACAGCAGCAGCACTGTCATCATTTACAAATGGGGGATTGGAGCAATTAGTGAAGAAGGCGATGAAGGCTGCTCATGATCGCTCACAGGAGTTAGCATGAAACGTTTGATCGCTTTACTTGTCATTTCATTTTTAGTAATTACACCTAATGCGCAAGCAGCCCCAAAAAAAATTGTAGTCAATCCCTTAAAACTTCTTACAACTATTGGTTCACCAACAGAAGTTAGCGGTGTTGTTGTTTCTGGAAAGAACTTCATTGTATTTGGAACACAAAATTCAAAAGCTTTTGCAAGGGCGTTGGACTCAAGTGGTAATGAACTATGGAAACTACAGTTAGATCAATCTCAAGCATCTATGGCCTCTGCAGCAGTGGTAGATAGTGTCGGTGATATATGGATTGCAGGTGCAACTCCGACAGCAGCGGTAGTACCTACGGGCGCCACAACGGCAGCAATAAATCCTGATAACGCGGCAATTCCCACGAGTACGTTCATTGGTGATTTAAAAGCTTTGACGATTTGGAAGGTTAGTTCTGCTGGAATATTGATTTCAACGAATTCTCTACCTGTGAGCAATTCGATATTGCCGACTTCCATAATTTTAGATGATTTAGGTTTAGCTATTGTCGGTTCAATGGCAGGTGAAAAGACAAATGCAGGATTTATCAACTTCATGAACTCTTCAGGGCTTTTTTCAAAAACACTTCAAATAGGATCAGCATCAACAACAATCGAATCCGTTACCCGTAATGCAGATAAGACATTTACTCTCGTTGGGTCAAGCGGTGAAACAATCGCAGGAAAAAAGCTAGCAGGCTTGATGGACGGTGTAATTATCAAAGTTACTAAATCTTTAAAGATTACTTCGGTAGTTAGAAGTTCTATCAGCAAGGGAAAGCGAATTTGGAACAGCACCACCCCATCTTTACTCCTAGGTGGTGAAGTTGTTGTTGGGAACAAAAGTGAAGTTGCTGTTACTAAGTTTTCATCCCGATATGCACCAACATGGACTCATAGATTTGCTGGAGCTGGCCCTGCCTTTACAACTGGATCCACGCAGCTTCTATTTCTTTCAAATGGTGCAATCCCAGAACTAGTATGGAATCCAAAGACACCTACCGCCTTATTGATCACCTTTAACTCAAAAGGAGTGATTTCTGCAGCAGAGAACGCTCCTGTCGGACAACGATTACTAGTTGGAAGCCTTGAATCTAAAGATTTAGGTCCGGTGGTAGTCACATCAAGCGCGGATCTGGTTTCGATTTTTGTCCGCAATACGCGGTAATCTAACTGCCTGCACTATCAAAGCAAACATAGAAAAGAGAGCATGACATATGGGTTCCGTAATTAAAAAGCGACGCAAGCGTATGGCCAAGAAGAAGCACAAGAAACTTCTAAAGAAAACTCGAATTCAGCGCCGCAACGCAAAATAATTACGGTTTAAGTAGAACCATTTTCCCATTTTTTACAGCAAGTAAATTCAAAATCTTATTGATGGCTAGCCACACGCTATCGGTTGGTGCTGACTCTTGTGATCCGCTGACTAATCGAATTGAACTTTGATTAATTAGTTTTTTGTCTGTACTAATTGCGCACAATCTCTCTAGGCAGTTGTAGATAATTGTCTTGCCATCAGTAGAGAGATGTTCTCCCGGTCGCCCAAAATTTCCACTAGCAATCTTCGATATTTTCTTGGGCGCATCGAGCTTCAACCATCGAATTTCATTGGCAACACCAGGCGTTGTTGTTGGACCTGCCAGCCACGTTACCAAAGCGGTCCCGCCTATATTTGCAATAGCCACATCGTAACCGGCGATAAATGATTTATCCGTTGCAATATCTAACTCTCTATACTCCCAATCAAATGGGCTAACTCCAGTTCGACTTGCCAGGCGAACTGATCCAGCCGTTACATTCTTTCTTTCATCAAAGCCTGTAACAGAGTCATAAACAAGGTAAGTAGTTTGGCCCACTAGGGCAGCCTCCATATGAAAACTTACATCGCCAGTACTTCGTCCATCGGTGGCACGATCACCATCAACTAGTTCGTATTTCCATGGACCACCTTTAGATTTTACTGCGCCTAAAGTTACGCCTTGTGTTTGATCGCGATAGAAAACTTGGATATCTGATGCGGTTGTAACGCAGGCATTAGAAACACTCACATCACTTGAAGTGCGCACACGGATGGGATCTTCATAGTTATTCACAGTGGGACCATCACCGTCTATGACTTCAAAAGTGAAGTTCTTCCCATCATAGGTTGCATATCGAAGATCTTTTTCTGTCACATCACTGTAGAAAATATGCATTTTCTGTTGAGGGGCAACACCATTGACGCACACACTAATTGGACCAGCGATCTCGTTGGTAGTTGTTCCACCAACACCGCCTTGGCCATCAATCACCGTCCTTGTCCAAAGTTTTCCATTAAATGTTGCAAGCTTTAAGTCACCATTTTTTCGGTCATTGTAGGCAACTACTGGTTTTCCATTAAATACGGCGCTAGCAATATTTGATCCATCAGAGTTATCGTCAAACACTGCGCTTTTCCAACTTGTTTGCGGAGTAACTGCCTTAGTTTTTACCTCTGTAGATACTCCTAATGCATTTTTAGCCACCACAGTGAATGTATATGAGGTGCCATTTCTTAATCCTGAGAATACAACTGGACTTGAAACGCTACTCTTTTTAAATCCAGTCTTGATGTTCTTAATGATGTATTCACTAATTTGCGAAGTTCTTATGTTTGCTGGGGGATCAAAAGTTATAAGTGCAGATGCATCACCAACTAGGGCAGATGCATTACGAGGGGCCAAAGGAAGATCATTCGTGATACCTGCAGGGGGTTTGTTTCTCAAATCTTCCATCATTGCCAACATCAAAGGACCTGGCCCCACGAAAATTTCCCCAGAGTCGAGCCTTGGTGTCATTACAGAATCTAATCCAGCGTTAGTGAAAGATGACTCATCTAAATGAGAAGTCGAAGAGCCCGGCTCATACGTTGATGGTGTGAACATTTTAGGTTTCACGCCACCATTTGCCTTAACTCCAAGGGGGCCAGACCAGACAAGCGAAGAAGTTAATGCATCCCCTAATTCTTTAGAAGGTGATGGTAAATCTGCCAACCGTTTGCCATCTTCGGTTTGAAGATAGGCATCAAATGGAGTTGGCATTGATAATGTTCCAACTCCAAATACAAGCTCGTAGGAATCATTTGAAGAAAAACCAAGACCATGTCCAACTTCGTGTAAAAAAACTGATTTTAAATCGTACTCAGTTCGGGTTGGCTTACCATCTCCGCGAGCGTTCCATGGCGCTTCTGAGTTAACTTGAATGACAATTTCTGGATTATTTTTATCCAAGTCTTTACCAGCAAGTGCATTTGCTAGCGCTGACACATACCAAAGAGCAGGATCAGGCGCACCGGGGAAAGAAGAGAAATAACTTCCTCCACGAGCACTACCTAGAATATTTTCTGATTTAGAACGCTCCCATGTCGCGTCGACAGTTATTGCCACAGGGGATCTGAAATTTGCTGCCCATATATCAAGTGAGGCCTGGACCTCTTTTTTTGCCCAGTCAGGAAAATTATTATAGGTAACATCAAATTTAGAAAAAGTTTCAAGATTTTTAACGGGAAGTTGTGGGACGTTGCTTTGGATCGATGCTGCACTACCTGTTTCACCAGTTAGAACATGAACCCAGTTCGTTGCTGGCAGCTGACGAAAGCTGATTGCTTCAGCAGTTGGTACGCCTAAACCAGATAACAAAAGAGATACAAGGATCAACAGTTTCGTCGAAAGTAAAGATTGATTTCTGTTGATTCTTAGCAAGCCCATGGTGCCAACGCTATCAGTGCAGTCTCAATGGTTTAAGGTCAGTGGTGTGGGAAAGCATTTTTCTAAGTCGATTTTCAGGTAAAACAGGAGAAGTGATGGATCTTGTAACGATTTATAGTCGAAAAGAGTGTCACCTCTGCGAAGAGGCCTTCACTGTTTTGCAACAATTGAAGGATGATTTGAAATATGAAATCGTTGAGATATTCATAGATGGCGATGATGATTTAGAAAAACTCTATGGCGAGCAAGTACCTGTTACTTTAATCAACGGAGAGCACCACGATTATTGGAGAGTTGATCCTGTAAGGTTTAAATCTTCCCTTGAAAAACATCGTCAGCATCAATAATTTTGTAAGAGTATCCCTGCTCAGCTAAGAAGCGTTGACGGTTTTGTGCAAAATCCTGATCTATTGTGTCGCGGGAGATGACTGAATAAAAAGTTGCACTTCGCCCATCAGACTTAGGCCGCAGAATTCTCCCTAATCTCTGTGCTTCTTCTTGGCGACTTCCAAATGCACCTGAAACTTGAATCGCAATTGTTGCATCTGGAAGATCAATAGAAAAATTGGCAACCTTAGAGACAACTAAACAGGTTACTTCGCCGGTTCTAAATTTATTGAACAGCACTTCGCGCTCCTTTACGGGGGTGTCACCCTTAATTACAGGAGCACCAAGAACTTCAGAGAGCTCATCGAGTTGATCCAGATATTGGCCAATTACAAGAATCTGTTCGCCCTTATGCTTTTCAACAAGTAGTTCTACTACTTCTCGCTTTGTACGAGTGGTTGCACAAGTTCGGTAGCGATTTTCTGGTTCTGCTGTTGCATAAGTTAAGCGTTCAGCTTCAGTTAAATTCACTCTGACTTCAATGCACTCTGCCGGTGCGATATATCCCTGAGATTCAATCTCTTTCCATGGAACATCAAACCGCTTAGGACCAATGAGTGAAAAAACCTCACCTTCCATTCCATCTTCTCTGACCAATGTTGCTGTCAGTCCTAGTCTGCGGCGCGATTGAATATCAGCGGTAAATCTAAAAATTGGTGCTGGAAGCAGATGCACTTCATCATAAATAATCAAGCCCCAGTCATAAGAATCAAAGAGATCTAAGTGAGCGTAAACCCCATTTTTCTTCTTTGTCATAACTTGATAGGTAGCAATAGTGACAGGTCTAATCTCTTTTTTTGCACCTGAGTATTCGCCAATTTCATCTTCATTTAATGTTGTTCGTTTTAAAAGTTCATCTCGCCACTGACGAGCTGCAACCGT
>JBIIGW010000050.1:0-7040 GCA_044236295.1 Candidatus Planktophila sp. | reverse complement strand
AAATGACCTATTGTTTTTAAAATATGCCAGGCCGTTGTGCCTTGAACCAGCATAGCTAAAGCTTGTTGGTCGGTAACAGTGTCAGGAATTGGAATTAAGGCCGCCGAATAAGCAACAGCTTTCTGCGCATATCCCCCGCCATCAATTGGTGCAAGGACTCGCACACCTGCAGCAGTTTTTCCTACGACTTCGATACCGGGAATTAAAGGAAGTTTCTGTGCTGATAAATATGAGTTTTCAGTTTGGTGTGTATCGGCATAATTAATTCCAATCGCCGTTACATTTATTAGCTCTTGACCCTCACCAATAATGGGATCTTCAAGATCAACAAGCTTCATAACCTCTGGCCCACCGAACTCGGTGATCTGAATTGCTTTCATCATTAAATCATCCTACTTTAAAGAAAGTCGAAAAAGTCTTTCGCTCAAGGCCAGTAACTACTGGCTAGTCTTGTCTGCAGCAATCTCCTTGCGAATCTCATCCATATTAAGTGCTGAAACTTGAGAAATTAGATCGTCAAACCCTGATGCAGGAAGTGCACCAGGCTGACTAAAGAGCAAGATTCCATCTCTGAAAATCATTAATGTAGGAATAGATGTAATTCCAGCTGCTGCGGCTAGTGACTGCTCTGCTTCTGTATCTACCTTTGCAAATGTCATCTCTGGATACTTGTCCGATGCAGCTTCGTATACAGGCGCGAATGATCGGCAAGGACCACACCAGGCGGCCCAAAAGTCAACTAAAACTGTTCCTTCTTTGAGAATTAATTCTTCAAATTGAGCTTCAGTTACATTAATTGCTGGCATCTTTTTCTCCAATCGATATGCGTGAATTTTGAAAAGGTAGGGAGCATGAGTACTCATTATTTAGTCGCATGCGAAGTGAATACATAAGCAAGGCAATACCTATAAGTGCCAGGTATGGCTGAATCGGTGCGAAGTATTGAATTGCACCTGAATATCCTAAAGCTATCAAAACTAGTTTGTTGCAAACTGGACAACCAACTGCAAAGAAAGATAGAAATGCTCCTGCGCTACCAATTTTTAGCTGTCTCGGATTCTCATCTGAAAATTCATTTTTGACGTAGGTGGCTGTCAATAAACCGGTGAGTATTGATGTAATCACAATGACCGTTACAGACCAACTAGTAACTCCAATTTCACGACCAAAAATAGGATTTTTTATCACTGCAGTTGGGACCGCTATAAAAAGGTAGGTTAGAAATCCAACACTTATAGCAACAATCCAGCGCTTCCTGCTCCAGGAGAATAAAGACGTAAAACAGTTAGGCATTTTTTCTCCCTAATAAACCAATGACTTTTTGTTGATAATCAAGAGCATTGGAATGGCGAGTTCTCAATAAACGATCTTCGTAATTTGCCTTTATGACCATATTTACGGAAAGAGCAATAAAGACTAAAATTGAAGCGAGATTGATGTTGTTGATTAGCATTCCTACGCCAAACATTAAAACACCTAAATACATTGGGTGACGAAACCATTTATATATACCCACAGTAATTAACGGTGCGCCTGGTTTTGGAATTGGTGAAACCCGTAATGAAGGTCGTAACGCTAAATAGGCGAAAGCAAATATTGTTAAGGCTCCAACGTATAGTCCAGAGGAAATCCAATTAAAATAATCAGATTGAACAACTATTGCTCCAGATGGCTTTAGGAAAAGTGCTCCTAAGAGGCCAAACTGGAGTGCAACGAGAGCTCTTGCTTTAAAAATTATTTCTTTCCAAACATTCTGCTGAAGAAGCCTGGCTCTTTAGGATCATTTGCATGGCCCTGGCATCGATCTCCCTTTGATACTCCCTTAAGGGCAATCTCGATGTGTTGACCACAACCTGACCATGTTGGCTTTCCACATTTACGACATGTTGTTCTACTGCACATTTATCTACTCATTTCTTTAATCGCTGCTGGAGAATTACTCCAGGTGAGATACCCACCATCAAGATTTACTGCGTTATAACCAAGTTCCTTAAGAAGCATGGAGCCCGTGTGCCCTCGTAAGCCAACTTGGCAATTGACCAGAACATTTTTATTTTTTAACTCCCGATAACGATCACGAATCTCATCAACGGGGATATTGATTGCTCCAGGAATGATGCCATTGCCACACTCACTAGCAGTGCGAACATCTAGCAATTCAAAACCCTTTTCGCGATACTCATCAATTTCATGCCATTGAGCAACTTTTGATACTCCGGAAAGAACATTCTCTGCGACATAACCAAGCATGTTTACTGGATCTTTAGCTGATCCAAATGGAGGCGCATACGCTAATTCAAGGTCGGCAAGTTCTGGCGCCGTAATCTCTCCGCGCATTGCAGTTGCAATGACATCAATCCGCTTGTCTACACCTTCTATTCCCACACCTTGTGCACCCAATATTTCACCTGATTTTGGGTCAAAAATTAACTTCAATGCCATCTGCTTGGCATCTGGGTAATAGCCAGCATGAGAGTTTGGATGAATATGAATTGCCTGGTGAGAACGGTTAGCAGCGGTCAATCTTTTTTCATTCCAACCGGTTGTCGCGATCATTAGATCAAATACTTTAACAATTGCAGTCCCAATAGTTTTTACAGGACGAGTTTTTAGACCACAGATGTGATCAGCCACAACACGACCATGTCGATTTGCTAAATTTGCAAGCGGAACAAGAGTGGCATTGCCATCTAGGGCATCTGTTTTCTCAGCAGCATCACCAATCGCATAAATATCATGGTTGCTAGTCCGATTGAAATCATCAACCTTAATTCCATTTCGTACACCAATTTCAAGGCCAGCTGCCTTTGCTAGCCCGATCTCTGGGCGCACACCGATCGCTAGGATCACAATTTCTGCGTCAATCACTTGACCATTTGCTAACTCAACACTTGTTGGCGAAATCTTGACAACGCTAGAGCCAAGATGAAGATTAACGCCTTTTAAGCGCATCTCTTTTGCAACTAACGTTGCAAGCTCTGGATCTAATGGCATAAGTACTTGATCAGTTGCTTCAATTAAGGCTGTAGGAATTTTGCGATGGATCAAGTTTTCTGCAATCTCTACCCCTATAAAGCCGCCGCCAATTACTACTGCGCTCTTTGGATTCTTTCTAACACTACTGGCGATTTTTTCCACATCTTCAACGGTACGCAGAACCATTCCTCGCTCGATACCTGGAATAGGTGGAACCACTGGAGATGCACCCGGACTTAAAATCAACTTGTCATAGTTTAATTCCATAGTTTCTTGTGTAAGCAAATCCTTAACAGCAACAGTTTTCTTAGCTGAATTAATTGCTAACACTTCGGTACTCACGCGAACATCTAGGCGAAATCTAGCGTGCAAACTAGCAGGTGTTTGAAGTAGCAAGTCTTTTTCATTTTCAATGACACCGCCAACATAATATGGAAGGCCACAGTTTGCATATGATACGTGTCCACTTTTTTCTAAAACTATGATCTCTGCAGTTTCGTCCAAGCGACGTAATCTCGTTGCAGCAGACATTCCACCTGCAACACCACCAATAATTATTACTCTCATTAGTTCAGTACTAATGGGAGGCCGGCATTAGTCCAATCGATAACTCCCCCATTGAGGTTTGAAACATCATGGAATCCAGCTTTATGCATGATTGATGCTGCTTGACCAGATCGACTACCGCTTCTGCAATAAATTGCGTAGTTCTCAGAAGGATTTAATCGTGTAATTTCATTTGCGAAATCACCACTGTTAAAGTCAATGTTCAGCGCACCTTCAATGTGACCACTTGCATACTCTTCTGGTGTCCTAACGTCCAGAATAATGACATCTGGTTCAGTTATCTTTTGTGAAAATTCTGAGACATTTAGGTTCACCGTAGTAGCACTCCCTGTACTAGAGCAGCCAGCAAGAAGAATGAGGGCTGCAAATGATGCAATTAACTTTTTCACTAATGATCTCCTTATGCAAGACTTAGAAATAGTTTTTGAAGTTGGGCACTAACTTGCTCTGAGTTAGATTTATCATCTACCAAGCACTCTTTTAAACTGGCTGAAATTAACGTAAAGGCGGCTGTATTTACTGCCTTAGAAACAGCAGACATTTGGGTAACAATTTCTTCACAGTTGCGACCTTCTTCTAGCATTCTTGCAACTGCTCCTAATTGACCCTGAGCTCGCTTAATCCGCTTTGAGATCGCATCTACCTGTTCTAAATCACTTAGAACATGGGCAATTTTTTTAGCTGCCATTGGTCAGCACGCACAGCGATCTGACTCTGGGACTCCAGCCAACGCTTGCTCAATGTGTTCTCCGCAACCTGACCATGTTGCTTTTTTACAGACATTACAAGTAACTCGTGAACACATCTTGTCGACTCCTTTGTTGTAGGTACAAAGGAAAACTACCATACCCCTGGGGGTATATGTCAAATCTACAAACGCCCGGCCTGGTGGACGCGCTTTAAGAACTCTTGGGTCTTTGGATTAACTGGGTTTCTAAGAACTTGCTCCGGGGTGCCGCGCTCGATGATGCTTCCTGATTCCAGGAAGCAGACCTCATCGGCTACTTGTGTGGCAAACCCCATTTCATGGGTAGCAAGCACCATGGTCATTCCATCCAACTTGAGGTCACGAACAGAAGAAAGAACTTCATTAACTAATACTGGATCCAACGCCGAAGTAACTTCATCGAGCAAAAGCAAACGAGGGTTAACTGCAAGTGATCTGATGATCGCAACACGTTGCTGTTGGCCACCACTGAGTCGATCTGGATATTGATCGGCTTTATCGGATAGATCAAAGCGCTTTAAAAGAGCTAGCGCATGAGTATTAGCTTCGTCCTTGCTTTTGCCATGAACTTTAATGGGTGAGAGCGTGATGTTTTCTAAAACAGTTTTGTGCGGAAACAAGTTAAAGGATTGAAAAACCATTCCTAAATTTCTGCGAATCTCATCAACATTAATGAGTGGATCAGAGATCTCTTTACCATCCAAGAAAATCTGGCCGTCATCAATTGTCTCTAAAAGATTAATGCAGCGCAGAAGTGTTGATTTTCCAGAGCCAGAGGCACCGATTAAAACTGTTGCGGTGTGTTCTGGAACGCTTAGTGAAAGATTATTGAGTACAAGTTCAGTATCAAAAGATTTGCGCACATTGACTAGCTCTAAGACGTTGCTCACTAGATTGCCCCTTCAGAGTTTTGGGCATTTGTTCGCTGTCTAATCGCGCGATCTGTATATCGAGTCATCGGAATAGTTATGAGCAAAAACAGTATTGCAGCCACCACATATGGTGTGTAATTAAAGGTGCGGCTTGCGTTAATTTGCGCGGCACGAACGGCATCTGTCACACCAAGAATAGATACAAGTCCTGTGTCTTTAAGCAGTGAAACAAAATCATTAAGCAACGGCGGAACTACTCGACGAATCGCTTGTGGCAAAACTACAAAGCGCATCGTCTGTCCTGAAGTTAAGCCAAGAGATCTGGCTGCTGCTCTTTGGCTGGGATGTATGGAAAGAATTCCGCTTCGAATAACTTCTGCGACGTAGGCGGAGTAAGTAAGAACTACTGCCACAGTTCCTAGAAAAATCACATTGCTTGGAATACCAGATAGTCCAAGAGCTGGAACTCCAAAACCAACTAACAAAATAATCAAAATCAGTGGAGCTCCACGAAATATATCAACGTATGCAGTAGCTAAGAATCTAAATGGTGTGAGCGCAGGTGATTTAGTGGTGCGCATAAGAGCCAAACCAAGTGCGATAACACCGATTGCTGCTCCCCCAATAAATGTTAATTGAAGGTTAATCCACAAACCTTTAATTACAGTGGGAAATACCTCAACACCATAACCAAGATCAAAAAATGTAGCTTTAAATATTTCCCACCCAGGAGATGTCACAAGAATTATGGACAATGTTCCTAGAACAAAAATTGAAGAAGCCGCAGCAATGATTGCTTGCTTGCGGCTAATTGCACGCCTAGATCGGCGGCGCTCTAATTCACGCGGGCTTGGCGACCACGCAGAGCTTTGCTTCTCTGACATGGTCGCCAAACTACCGTGTTTACTTCTGAGTTTCTATTACGGCTTCAACACAGGAGCGCCGGCATCTGTTGCCAACCACTTATCTGTAATTGCTGCCAATGTTCCATCGGCAGTGATTGCATCAACAGCTCCAGATACACATGAAGTTAATGCGCTGCCCTTAGTTAGCAAGAGACCGAACTGATCTCCTGCGCCACTTGATGGCAACTGGCCAACGATTAGACCGTTAGGAACTTCAACAGCTGATAGATAGAAAGCAGTTGGTAGATCTACTACTAGACCATCAATCTGCTTGTTCTTTAACGCTGATACACCAGCTGCATTGTCATTGAATACCTGTGGTGTTGAACCAATCTGGCTTTCAATCGCATCTAGTGATGTTGTTCCGACAGCTGCACCAAGCTTTGCGCTCTTTAGTTCTGCAAGAGTTGTCTTTCCTTCGATCTTGCTTCCCTTAAATGAAACGATTGCTTGTGGCGCTGTGTAGTAGGCAGATGAGAAATCGACTGCATTCTTGCGCTCTTCTGTAATTGAGAATTGCTGCAAGTTAAAGTCAAAGTTCTTTTCTCCTGGTGTTACTGCTGAATCAAATGTTGTGCGAACCCATGAAACATCTGCTGCATCAAATCCGAGTTGCTTTGCAACTGCGTATGCAACTGCACCTTCAAAACCATTTCCGGTCTCTGGTGCATCATCAATAATCCATGGGTAGTAAGCAGGCTCGCCAGTTGCAATTGTTAGCTTGCCTTCTGTTACTAACGCAAGATCTTCTTTTGCACATGATCCTGATGCTGATGAATCTGAATCAGATGAAGAACATCCTGAAAGTGTTAACGCTGCTGCAATTACAACAACTGAAAATATTCCGCTTTTCTTTCTTAATAAGTTCAACTCAATCTCCTAATGTGTCAGGGGATCTTCACTAACTAAACTAACTAGATAAGTGCAGTTAGTTAGACCCACGCTTGCCGATGATGGTGGCTATCGGCCTGGTCTTCACCCGGAGCACCCCGC
>JBIIGW010000049.1:0-7121 GCA_044236295.1 Candidatus Planktophila sp. | reverse complement strand
CAGGTGAACTTTCGGTTCGAATACGCAAGCGCTTGCGACAACTTGCACAGCTACCAGAGTTCAAACACATTTCATCTATTGGAACAAATGTAACTACCTATCATTCTTATGCAGGCAAACTTCTAAGTGAACATGCCATTCGCTATGGTATTGACGCGGATGCAGAACCATTGGGTGAGGCTGCTATCTGGCAAATAGCATCCGATGTAGTTCGCAACTGGGCCGATGATTCTTATCGCAATCAGAGCGCAGTAAGCACGGTAATAAAAGATTTATTAGGTCTTTCAAAGTTCATATTAGAACACCAAGTGAAGCCGGCAGACATTGAAAGAATTGATAATGAAATCTTAGAACAGATGCAAAGGTTCTCAGGCAGCACAAATGAAGAAACTCGAGCAGTAGTCCGTGCAATGCAGCAGCGAAACGCACTTCTTCCAATGGTGGAAAGCTTTTTACAAAGGCGAAAGGATGCTGGAGAACTCTCTTTTGATGATCAAATGTCACTGGCAGCAGACATTTCAGAAAACTTTCCAGATGTTGCAACCTTAGAGCGTGGCAAATACAAAGTTGTATTACTAGATGAATATCAAGACACATCACAATCACAAGTTCGAATGCTTTCTTCACTATATGGTGCAGGCCATCCAGTCATGGCAGTGGGCGATCCTTCTCAAGCCATCTACACCTGGCGCGGGGCATCGGCAGGGACAATGGCATCTTTCGGAAAGTATTTTCCAAAACTAGATAATCAAAACGGAATGCATACTTTCTCTCTTCCAACAACATTTCGAAATGACAGGATCATTCTGACAGCAGCAAATGCAGTGGGTCAGCTGATCAAGAGCAGCGGGGGACAACAAGTAGTAGAACTTCAAGCTCGGGAAGGTGCAGGTGCTGGCGAACTCTCTTATGGAGTGTATGAAACGATTGAAAGCGAAGCTGTAGCAATTGGAGAGTATTTTAAAAATCTATGGGACCCAACTGCTTTGAAGTCATGCGCGGTCCTTGTTAGAAAGCGTAGTCAGATTCCTGCAATCGAAATCGCTCTGCGCCAGCAAGGATTACCGGTTGAAGTAATTGGAATTGGTGGACTAATCCAAATACCAGAGGTCGCCGATGTTGTTACTTTAATGAAGATAATTACAGATCCAGATGCTGGTTCCTCTTTAATGCGCCATTTAACTGGTCCACGAATTAATTTAGGTCCGCGCGATATCGCAGCCTTAGGTTCATTTAGCCGAGAGCGAGCAAAATCTGTACACGCTGATTCAAAGAGTTTCATAAAAAAGATTGCTGCAGGAAATCCAGAGCAGTTGGAAGCTGACGATCAATTCAGCGGCTCGATCATCGATGCACTAGATGAGATAACTTTGGCAAAGCACTTTCCCTTTAGTGACATTGGATATCAACGTTTAGTTGTTTTTGCACAAGATCTTCGAAGATTACGTGCATATGCAGGTGGACAGATAACTGATTTGATAACCGAGATTGAAAACTATTTAACGCTAGAGACAGAAATTGTTCTGCGTGAGGGTTCACAAACTGGTCGTAGGCACTTAGATCGATTCTTAGATGAAGCAGCGAAATTTCAGCGATCCGGAGGATCCATTTCGGCATTTCTAGATTGGTTAGATGTGGCATCGGATGAAGAGGGGGGACTTAAAGCTGGAGCACCCGAAGTGCGATCTGATGTGATTCAGATTCTCACCGTTCACATGGCTAAGGGCGCCGAGTGGGATGTAGTTGCTGTTCCGGGATTATCAGAGGGCACTTTTCCTGGAGTAAACAAAAGCGATCCAGATAATTGGTTAAAAAATGAAAAGCATGTTCCATTTGCTCTAAGGGGAGATGCGCTAGAGCTTCCTACATTTTCATTTGATGGAATCGAAAAGAACAGCGAAGCAGCAAAAGCAATTAAAGCTTTTGGAACTCAATGTGTAGATCACATTAAAATGCGTGAAGAGATGCGCCTTGCATACGTTGCAATCACCCGAGCAAGGACCCATCTTTTATGCACGGCGTCATGGTGGCGTGATGGTTCACGATCTGTCGTACCTAGCAATATTTTCAACATAATTGCAGCATCAGCTAGTAGTAACGGAGGCTTATTGATTTCAGATGTTCCTGCACCTGAAGAAGGCGACGAAAATCCAACTCTTGAAAATCCTCAGACCGCCCAATGGCCCCGCGATTACTTAGGAGAGAAGAGGTCACAATTTAGCGCCGCAGTTGATCTCTTTAATCAAGTAACCGAGCACCCATTAACGGCAAGTGAAAATACTGAAGTGGGTTCTTGGATTTTAGATGCCAAATCCTTAATCACAGAGAATCAGCATCAGAAAAAAGATGTAATCGAAGTTGCTCTTCCAACCAGACTTTCAACATCGACTTTGGTTGCACTCCATGAAGATCCAGTTGCACTTGCACTCAACATTCGAAGACCTATGCCACGTGGTCAAGATCAGTATTCTCGCAGGGGCACTGCTTTTCACTTATGGGTTGAGCGAGAGTTTTCCGATGCGGCAACTTTGTTTGGTGATGAGTACTTAGATTATTTAGATCCACTAGAAGATGACTCAACATTAGAAAACCTAAAGGCATCATGGCTCAAGAGCAGTTTTGCATCACGAACTCCCGTCCGTGTTGAGGTTCCATTTGAAACAACAATTGCTGGAGTTTTAATTCGAGGACGAATAGATGCGATTTATTCAGACGGTAATGGCTATCAAGTTGTGGACTGGAAAACTGGTTCAAAGAATTTAGGAGAATCTGCCCGAGTTCAACTAGCAATGTATCGATTGGCGTGGGCGAAGCTGTCTGGATGCGAACTTTCAAAGGTCAGTGCAGCTTTTCACTACGTTCCAACGGGCATTACTGATCAGCCAGTAGATTTATTGAACGAAGCAGATCTAATTCAGTTGATCTCTGACATTAAAGTTAAGAGCAAGTAGTAAACAAGTATTAATCCTAGGCTTCTCAACAGATTTCAAGCCTGAGCACAATATTATGGCTGCTTATCAGATCTTGACGCGAATCGGCAGATGATCACTGATTCCGGTCGCAACAGTTTCTAAAGCTTCATATTGATCAGCTTTTAACGTGTTACTCAAAATGTAGTCAAACTGAATTTTTGGACCCCATGAAGGATATGTATTTTGAGTTATGAGAGAATTCCAACTAGACCCAATTGCTGGAATACCCTTTGGTAGATTCAAGTCTCCCATAATTAAAACTTGAGTTCCATATTCTTTGCCCAGTTGTTTGGCCCATTGTTTTATCTTTCGCAGCTGAAAGAGATTTACAAAGGGAACAAAAGATAAATGAGTATTTATCACAGTCCAACCATTTTCAAGTGTTGCAGCTAGTGCTACCCGTGGTTCATCTGCGACATAAATTGGTTTTGCTTTTTGTTTGCCGTCTTTGCCCTCTGTTGGAATGATCAACGGCATACCAAATACTGATCGTCCTAAATCAATTCGATCCCAATGTTTGACGGCAATCTTGGATGCGATGCCAATTCCATAACCACCGACTAACTCTGTTCCATCATTTGTGTGAGAATTATCGTTAGTTACAATTGCCAAATCACTACTATTTACTGCGCGCCATTTAAATCCTGGAGTTCCAATGACACTTGGAGCAAATGCCCAGTCCGCGGCTCCCATAGATTCTGCAATTAACCGAACCTGCGAGATTTTTCCCGATCTTTCTAATTTTTCATCTACTTCTTGCACGCCTATGACATCGGCATTAATTTTTAGCATCCCCTGGCCAAGCTTTATCTGGTCACCCAAAATGTCGTTTGTTGGGGGAATAGCCATTGCATGGAGCAGATTCCATGAGGTTACGAGCACGGCCTAAGGCTAGTAGCGTTGGCTCCTATGAGTGAACTCAATCTTTCACCAATTGATCGTGGCAGCGATTTACGCACCGATGACGCAAAATTGGAGCAACTCTGGAAGAAGGCTCAGATTATTCAGCTAGTAGATGCCCGACTTAGCGCAGCTAACGATGCTTTAACTTTTATCGATGCTCGTGCAGTTTCAGAACTTTCAGCTAGCTTTGTTGAAGGCGAGCGTTTTTTTCTAGGTATTAGCCGAGATGATGATCAGCCATATTTTGCCTGGCGCACAACCTGGATAAATCAGCCGATTGATGATGGTTCAGGAGATTTTGAAAAAGACAAGTACCAAGGTTTCAAAACATTGCGTGAACTTGGGGGTAATTTGGATGCCGAGGATTTAACTCTTGCTATGCATGCAGTGGGATTAGCTAATTGGCATGAAAACCACACACATTGTTCCAAATGCGGCGCACAAACAGTGAGCGATCTTGGAGGAAGTGTTCGTGTATGTGTCGAGGATTCAACACAACATCATCCTCGAACTGATCCAGCAGTGATCGTACTTGTTAGAGATGCAGACGATCGTATTTTGTTAGGCCACCAACCAATTTGGCCAGAGAAGCGCTTCTCAACATTTGCAGGTTTTGTAGAAACAGGTGAGTCATTTGAAGAATGTGTTTCGCGAGAAGTATTTGAAGAAGCAGGAATTTATCCATCGCAGGTTAAGTACATTACTTCTCAGCCGTGGCCATTTCCAGCATCGATCATGATCGCATTTGAAGCATTTGCTGAGCGCCCACAAGATGCACGCCCGGATGGTCAAGAGATAACTGCAGTGCGTTGGCTTAGTCGGGATGAAATGAAACAAACTGTCGCATCAGGGGAAATCTTGTTGCCACCAGGAATTTCAGTAGCAAGAAGAATGATTGAATCTTGGTATACGCGAGTTGATGGTTATTCACGAAACGACTTGCAAGGCGAGCAATCGTGGAGACCGTAGGCAACATTCGAGCAGAAGAAATTCTTGATGCATTAGATAACGAGCAACGCGCAGTCGCACTTGCATCTCGTGGACCTGTTTGTGTAATTGCTGGTGCAGGTACCGGAAAAACACGCGCTATTACTCATCGAATTGCATATGCCGCAGCTATTGGAACGATGGATCCTCATAAAGTTCTTGCACTGACATTTACTGCTCGTGCTGCAGGAGAAATGCGCGCACGTTTGCGTTCTCTAGGAGTTCCATCGGTTGCAGCACGCACAATCCATGCTGCAGCGTTAAAGCAGTTAACATTCTTTTGGCCTCAGGTTTTTGGTGGTCGTACACCTGATTTAATCACTACAAAATCAAGCTTTTTAACTGAGGCGATTAAGCGGGCTCAACTTCAAGGCGAACTTTCAATTGCATCCCGCGATCTACTACGCGATATTGCAACTGAGATTGAATGGGCAAAAGTTTCACAAATTGCCCCGTCGGACTATTTAACAGAATCTGTTAAGCGCACAGTTAAACCACGAATCAATCCTGAACAATTGGCAAAGGTATACACCGCCTATGAAAGTGTTAAACATCAAGAAAGAGCAATTGATTTTGAAGATGTCTTGCTTCTGACCACCGCCATGATCGAGCAAGAACGTGAAGTTCGAGAACGAGTACAGGATCAATATCGCTTCTTTACTGTTGATGAATATCAAGATGTTTCCCCGCTGCAACAGCGTTTACTTAATGCTTGGCTTGGAAGTCGACAAGAACTGTGCGTTGTTGGTGATCCTGCACAAACAATTTACTCTTTTGCTGGAGCAACACCGGTTTTTCTTAATTCCTTTACAAACAGATTTCCAGATGCAGAAGTTATCCGCTTAACAACTGGTTATCGATCCACACCCGAAATCATAATTACCGCAAATAGTATTTTGCGCAAAGGTGCCATGGGTAACGAGTTAGTTGCGGTAAATGCACATGGCTCAAAACCAACGATCACTGCATATAACGATGAGTCGGCAGAGATTGCTGGCATTATTCGAGAGATTACTGAACTAATTAAAGATGGTGTTCCACCCCAAGAAATTGCAGTATTGGCCAGAACCAATAATCAACTTAATGGTTTAGAAAAAGCTATGAACGCTTCAAACTTGCCAAATCAAGTTCGAAATACTGAACGCTTTTTTGATCGTAAAGAAGTGCGTGAATTTCTTCGATTGGTTCGAAATGCATCTGTTATTCCAACACAAGGAGTTCAGTGGCTTGATGAACTTCGCACCCTTGCCCAACCATTTTTAACTGGTGGGTCAATTGATGGAATCGCTGCCCTTTTACACCTGGCTCGAGAGTTAGATAGCGACAGTTCATTTACACCAAAGAATTTGCGCACATACTTACGTGAAGTCGAGGATCTAGTAAGCCAAAATAACCCGCCAACAATGCCAGTTACTACTCTTGCAACTTTGCACGCAGCAAAGGGTCTGGAGTGGGAACGTGTAATTCTCATGGGTGCAAGCGAGGGCATATTGCCTCTAGAAAATAACAGCACCACGAATGATCAAGCCTCAATTGATGAAGAAAGACGTTTGTTCTATGTCGGAATCACACGGGCCAAGAAAGATCTGCACCTTAGTTATCGTGGAAAACCCTCACGATTTTTAGTTGAGGCAGGGCTGATCAGCTAGCTTTTTAGGCTCTGCGGGCTCAAATTAATCACCTTGCAAGTAAGGTCGCCCATGCTTTACCATTGTCACTTCACTATCCATGGCGGGTAGTGAAGATGAGAGAAGGGTCAACGAATATGTCTAACGCATCATTCGTAACAGCAAACGCACAGCGTTCTGCTGCGATCACTGCTTCTCATACAACCAAGAAGTCTTCTTGGCATACTTCAAAGCCTGCGTTTTATGCAGCGTTTTATGCCGGACAAGAGGCCAATGGTGGTTCAATCGATTAATTCGAAATAGAACTAGAAGCCAAGGGCCTCGAATCCACAAGGATTCGGAGCCCTTTTTCTTTTTCTATATAGAACAAAACTCATACGAGTAACGACAAATAACCCATAAGAGAAAGACCGGAAGCAGTACCCGATAACAATCGGCCAACAGGGAGAGATGATTTCCCAGAAAAAAGAGGTGAGAACATGAGCGTTCTCTTCAGTGAACTATTAGTACCAGGCTGGGCAGATGAAAAGATTGGCTTAGACGCCGTAACAGGCACCTACAGCGATGGCTCTTCATTCAACTTGCCATGTCACAGTAGCGATCCTGAACTCTACTTTTCTGAGGACGAGTT
>JBIIGW010000048.1:0-7188 GCA_044236295.1 Candidatus Planktophila sp. | reverse complement strand
CAGAACCTTCGCCATTGGTACAGACTACTCCCGTGAATTCATTGCTTCCAATCGCTCTGGTGTTAATTGCCAGTACTGCCTATGGCATTTGGTATCAGCGCACGCGCGGACGCGTTGTTGTTAAGGGGCGAACAAAAAAAGCTGGGCTGATCACCGCCCAGATGATTGGCACAGAGCTTGGCCCTCGGGTAACAGTGGTTCAGTTCTCTTCAGCCTTTTGTACGCCATGTCGTGCAACCAGAGCATTGATCAGTGATGTCACTGCCTCAATGGAAGATGTGACATATGTAGAGATCGATGCCGAAGACCAGTTAGAACTAGTGCGCACATTAGACATTCGAAGCACCCCAACAACATTGTTTGTAGATCGAAACGGCCATGAAGTTGGCCGGGCTATGGGTGCTCCTAAGCGTGCACAGGTGCTTACCGCCATCGATGCAATCAGATAATTGCAAGTTATTTGCAACTCGCAATTAGATCGCCCTGCATTTATCATTAAGCCATGTTGTTAGCAGCTACCAAGCGCCGAGTTATTGATTACGGTCGCCTTGCTGCATCTTTGTGTCTTGCTTAATTGTTTCTTCATCTAACAATTAATCTAACGAGCAAAGGAATTCAAATGATTCAAGATACAAATACTATAAAGACATCACCAGTAATTATTGATGCACGTGGTCCACGATTTGGCGCGGTCATTACAAGTATTGTTTTAGCAACAGCCCTGGCAACTAACAATGTTTGGGTAATCGTTGCCCAAGCTATTGTTTTTGCAATCGGTGCAATCAAAGGACCTCAGTTCACACCATATGCATATCTTTTTAAGAATCTTGTAAAGCCGCGATTGAAAAAAGCTGGTGCCACAGAAGATGTGCGCCCACCACAGTTTGCACAAACTGTCGGCTTACTCTTTGCACTAACGGCTGCTGCTGGATCATTTGCTGGCCTTGATGCTGTCTTTACGATTGCTGTGGCCTTTGCATTAGCGGCAGCGTTTTTAAATGCCGCCTTTAATTTCTGCCTTGGCTGTGAAATCTACCTCCTCTTACTTCGAGCTCGTTCAAAGTAAGAGGGTAGAGTTCTCGCATGGCCGATAAGCATGAACTCCATGAAAAAGGGTTACGCCTTACACCTCAGCGCGAATTAGTTCTCTCTGCTGTTCGCTCCCTTGGTCATGCAACACCGGAGGAAGTTGCAGAAAAAGTTCGCTCAACTCATCCTGGAATTAATCTTTCGACGGTCTATCGAAATCTAGAAACATTAGAAAACGTAGGCCTTGTTCAACACACACATTTAGGCCACGGCGGTGCTACTTATCATGCAGCAGAGGAGTTAACGCATTTACATCTTGTCTGCGGAACATGCGGATCTGTTGGTGATGCACCTATTGATACAGCGGCTAACTTTGTAAATGCTTTGGCCGATGATTTTGGCTTTAAGACAGATGTGACTCACTTTGCAATTTATGGCACCTGTGCTGCGTGCGTAAAACCTGTATCAAAATAACTTCGCTTCATCCTTTGTGCGCCAAGGCGGTAGATTAAGCACATGAGCGCAGTTCTAGTTGAAGATGGTCCCGATAAAGGCGCCGTGTGGCATTTCGGTGAACCTGTAAAAGAACAACGCGCACTTGAAGCAGGAACTGCCTGGGCAGATCTTTCTCACTACAACATCGTTGCTGTATCTGGCGTAGATAGATTGCAGTGGTTACATGATCTAACAACTCAGTTTGTTAGCGATTTAGCTCCGGGTCTCTGGAAATCAAACATGATCTTGGATGCACGTGGTCACATTGAGTTTCAATTTAATGTTGTCGATGATGGCGATACAACGTTTCTTGTTTTAGATCCTGGCTATATAGACCAGCTCATTGAGTATTTAACAAAGATGAAGTTTATGTTGCGCGTAGATGTGCGTGATGCCAGCAGTGAGTACGCAGTTCTTCGCGCACCTGGAATGCCCAATGAAATTGGCGGGCCCTTTGCATTAGTACCGCGAGCAGAAGTTGAAGAGATGAAAAAGACTTTTGGTGGCGTTGCAACACAAGTGGGAACATGGGCGTTGGATGCAGAACGAGTGGCAGCAGGGCGACCACGTATTGGATTTGAAACAGACCATAAGTCGATTCCAAATGAGATCGGTGTATTACACGGCGCTGTGCACATGAAAAAAGGGTGTTATCGGGGCCAAGAAACAGTTGCCAAGATTTATAACTTGGGCAATCCACCGCGACGAATAGTGATGTTGCATCTAGATGGAAGTGATGTTGGTTTTCCTGCAACAGGCACAGCGATAGAAAATGATGGCGTTAAAGTTGGGTTCATTGGCACTGTTGCCCGTCACCACGAACTTGGCACAATAGCTTTGGCAATTGTTAAACGAAATACGCCAACAGATGCAACGCTAACAATCGATGGCATCCCGGCCTCACAGCAGGTGATTGTTTAACCGCTATCCTTAAACCATGGAGTTGTTTACATCTGTGGTCCTTGCCTTAACAGCAATTGCACTGGGTGTGGCACTCATCGTCTTTGCACTTACCGGTCGCCAATCTAAGGCGCGACGAAGAAGTAACTGGAGGCAAAATCCATAATGGTTTTTCAAATCCCTGAAGGTTTACATCAAGAGTTAAATCCACTGGCCTGGATGGTGGGAACATGGCGCGGAAAAGGGCGCGGTGAATATCCAAACATCGCACCATTTGAGTTTGCACAAGAAGTTGTTTTTAATCATGACGGGCGCAATTTCCTCAATTACTTTTCACGCTCATGGATTATCGATGCAGATGGTGAAATCGTTAGGCCAGCTGCATCAGAGGTAGGTTTTTGGCGCGTGCAACCAAATAACATTTTAGAAGTTGTTATTGCCCACAGCACAGGAATTAGCGAAGGCTGGGTCGGAACATATGACGGACCAAAGATTCAATTAGTTCTAGATCGTGGCTATGCCGCGCCATCTGCAAAAATTGTTTCAGAGGGAATTCGTTTATACGGTCTTGTTGCTGGAGAACTTTTCTTTGCATACGACATGGCGGCCGAAGGTAGCGAACTACAAGCCCACATTTGGTCATCTCTTGAACGCCAGAGCGACTAAGTCATGCTGGGAGAAGTTCTAGCAGAGGTAACACGCAGTGGTGTTGTGGAATCGGTTCACGCTGGCCACATTGTTGTTCTTAACGCCGATGGATCAATTAACTTTCAAAAAGGTGATCCAACGCTAAATGGCTATTCACGCTCTTCTTTGAAATCAATCCAAGCCTCTGCAATGGTGCGTGCTGGTTTAGATCTTGAACCGCGTTTGTTGGCACTTGTCTGCGCATCTCATGCCGGCACATCTATGCATCAAAACGGTGCGTTGGAGATATTAGCTAAAGCTGGTTTGGATCAAAATGCATTGCAGTGCATGATCGATCGCCCATTAGATGAAGAGCTTAGAAGAACACAGGATGCAACCAGGCTTGCAATGAACTGCAGCGGTAAGCATTCAGGGATGCTTTTAACCTGTGTTATTAATGGTTGGCCAACGCAAAACTATTTGGACCCAACACATCCGCTTCAGCAGCTGATTAAAAAAGAAGTAGAAACAATGAGCGGTGAATCTGTTGCGTTAACAAGTGTGGATGGGTGCGGCGCACCGCTATTTTTATTCTCACTCATTGGTTTGGCACGTGCGATACAAAATCTAACTCTTAGCTCCGATCCCATTCATCAAAGAGTCATTAGCGCCTGTCGAAACAATCCGGAAATGGTCTCTGGTCCAGGTCGACTATCCACTTACATGATGCAAAATGTAGATGGATTGTTTATGAAAGATGGGGCAGAGGCAGTCAATATTGCATCTCTATCTGATGGTCGCAGTTTTGCAATCAAAATAAGCGATGGAAGTATGCGAGCAATGCCTGCTATTTCTGCGGCGTTAATAAAGCGCTGGGGCTTTGATGCCAAGGAAAAAGTTGAAAATATCTATGGTGGGGGCGTTGAAATCGGCCTCATTCGCGCAACGCTGTAAGTACGCGTACCCTTAATTCTATGAATGGCCGTATAGCAACGCTAATGGTGCACACATCGCCTCTGGATCAACCAGGTATTGGCGATGCAGGTGGCATGAACATTTACGTGCTGGAATCTGCCCAACGCATGGCAGCAATGGGAGTTAGCGTAGATATCTTCACACGCAGAACCGATGCTGATGCACCAGAGATCGTTGAGATCTCACCTGGAGTGCGCGTGCGCCACTTTGATTGTGGTCACGGTCAGTTAACAAAAGAACAACTGCCTGCACATATCGCAGGTCTCTCTAGAGCGTTTTTACAGATCATGAAAAAAGAAAATTACGATGTTATTCACTCACATTATTGGTTGTCAGGCAAAGTTGCGATGCCGGCTGCAAAAGAGTTAGCAATACCGCTTGTGCACACAATGCACACAACAGCTCGCGTAAAGAATTTGAATCTGGCAGAAGGTGAATCACCAGAGCCAATGATCCGCGTGCAAGGTGAAACACAGGTAGTACAGGCCGCAGATGCGTTGATTGCAAACACCGACGCCGAAGCTGCAAGCCTTGTGACTTTATACGATGCATGCCCAGATACAGTCCACGTTGTCACACCAGGTGTAAACCTTCAAACCTTCACACCGGGTGCGGGCAGAAGCGCTGCACGTACAGCTCTGGGGTTACCAGAGGATGCATTAGTTGTTTCTTTTGTTGGTCGCATTCAGCCACACAAAGGACCTGAGGTTTTAATCCGAGCTACTCATGAAATGGTTAAGCACTCTCCTGCACTTCGCCCAAAGTTGATTGTCAACATTATGGGCGGTGCATCGGGTGCTAACACTGAAGAAGTAGATCGACTAAAAGAGCTTGCAACATGGTTAGAACTAGATGATGTAGTCAGATTCGCACCACCTGTTGCGCGCGAGAATTTGGCGCAGTGGTATCGCGCAGCAGATTTGGTCTGCGTTCCAAGTTATAGCGAAAGTTTTGGATTAGTTGCATTAGAGGCACAAGCATGCGGAACTCCAGTTGTTGCAACCGCGGTTGGTGGATTGCGAACTGCAGTTGCAGATGGTTTTTCTGGGGTACTAGTTGATGGTCATGATCCAAAAGCCTGGTCATCTGTTATTACTCGTTTACTACAAGAGCCACAGCGCCGTGTGCTGCTTTCAATGGGTGCTATCGAGCACGCTTCACACTTTGGCTGGGATAGCACAGCACGTGGAACTCTAGATATTTACGATCAGGTAATTGGAACTGCGCAAAAGTCTTTGGAAGCATAAATGGCCGGCATAGATTCACGAGCAACTATCGAAGAGTTTTTAGACTCTCATGATCTGGAGTATGAGAGAAAAGATGCCAATACCTTTTTAGTTACTTTGCCGGGTGAGAAGAAGTTGCAAACACATTGCGCACTTATTGTTGGTGATCATTCTCTGAGCATTAACGCATTTGTTATTAGGAAACCAGATGATAACGAGGCCGCTGTTCATTCTTGGTGCATGACTAAAAATGCATCTATGTATGGCATCGCATTTGCAATCAACGAACTGGGCGATATTTTCTTAGTAGGCCGGCTTCCTTTATTTGCCGTCACAGATCGAGAGCTTGATAGATTAATTGGATCTGTTTTGCAGTACAGCGACAACTCATTTAATCCATTGCTAGAACTTGGATTTGCCAATGCCATTCGTCGTGAGTGGGCTTGGAGAGTATCTCGTGGCGAATCGCTATCAAACTTAGATGCCTTTAAGCATTTGGTTTAGGATAGGGGCATGAGCAACTACCAACTAATTCTTTTGCGCCACGGTGAATCCGAGTGGAATGCAAAGAATCTATTTACCGGTTGGGTCGATGTTGCACTCTCACCAAAGGGTGAAGACGAAGCACGCCGCGGTGGAGCGTTACTTGGACAGCGCAACCTGCTGCCAGATCTAGTTCACACATCTTTGCTACGCCGTGCTATCCACACATCGCAGCTGGCCTTAGATGCCTGCGATCGTCATTGGATACCTGTTAAGCGCTCATGGCGACTCAATGAGCGCCACTATGGAGCGTTGCAGGGCAAAGATAAGGCCCAGACTTTGGTGCAGTACGGCGAAGAACAGTTTGCACTCTGGCGCCGCAGCTTTGATGTGCCACCTCCTGCAATCGATGACAACGACGAATTTAGTCAGGCAAAAGATGTTCGCTACGCAGATCTAGGTGCATTGGCGCCAAAGACTGAGTGCTTAAAGGATGTTATCGAGCGCATGCTTCCGTATTGGCAAGAGTCGATTGTTCCGGATTTAACTTCAGGCAAGCGCGTACTTGTTACTGCCCATGGCAACTCTTTGCGCGCTTTGGTTAAGCACCTTGATGGCATTTCTGACGGCGACATTGCAGAGTTAAACATTCCTACAGGAATCCCTTTGTATTACCAGTTAGATTCTAATTTGAAGCCTGTTGTTAATGGCGGAGAGTATTTAGATCCAGCTGCTGCAAAGGCTGCAATAACAGCCGTTGCTAACCAAGGTAAAAAATAAGAGATTGCCCGGTTAGGGCTAAGTACTGACTACTCTGTTTCGGTTGTTGTATCTGTAGTCGCCGCAGCAGGAGCACTCACAGCAGAGCCAGATGTTACGTTGGCATAGATATCTGTGGCTTCGCGGACGAGTGCATCAACAGTAATTTCACCGGCGCGAGCAAAGAATAAAGTGACAGATGTTTGAACTCCTGCAGGCAATATAAACCCAGGGGACACAACCTTGGCATTTGCGCTGTCTCCTTCAAAAATCACAGGAGCATTTTTTTCTAAAGTTGTGGTTCCGGTCAGGGAGGCTACATTTCCATTGATAGCCACACCTAGAAGAGTATCTGGTTCATCTTTAGCATTAACGATTGTTCCGACCAAGACAGCGTTTTGATCAGCTGTTGCAACTACAAGCAGGTTAACGACTCTAATGTTGTTTTGTTCATTAACAACGTAGGCCTCAACACCATCTGTTACCTGACTAATTTGTCTAGTTGATGCGTTTAATCCTGCACCGCACCCTGTTAATGAAACCGACACTGCAAAAATTGTAATTACAGAGAGTGCACGTTTTAGAGCCGACATATTCCAATTGTCTCACATCAAATAAGCAGTATTTCACGCTACTTATTCTGGGTTTTCTGATGCTGGGAATACTGGTAGAATTGACCCTCTAGCGAAGGGCA
>JBIIGW010000047.1:0-7264 GCA_044236295.1 Candidatus Planktophila sp. | reverse complement strand
TTGAGAAACGTGAGCTAAGGCATCTACGTGAGTACCAACGTGACCACCTGTCACAATCATTTCATTTGCCGCTGACCCACCGTCTGCTCTAACAGAATCACCATGTCTGCGAATGTAAACAAGTCGAAACTCTGGGTGGTTAGGGGAGACGGGCATTCCTGCATAAAGTGGTTGTGATAAATCAATGACCTCTACAGCCTCAGTTAATGCCTGAATAAGTGGACTTGTCATGTGCGCTCCTATTTGTTGAGAGAGTTGTAGAGGTTTAATTGAAATTTAGCGTAATGAATATTTGCAGGGTCGATCATCTCGCCATTTGGCAAAGCCATCACGCTATTTTTGGATGCCTGCATTTTGTCATAGAGGTCTAGGAATTCTTTTGCCTTATCTACTTCATCTTTTGTTGGCGTATAAATCGAGTTAACAATCTCAATGTGGCTTGGGTGGATGACTGAACGCCCAAAAAATCCTGTTGCCTTAGCCTGGATAGTTGATTCCTCCAGACCCTTTAAATCCTTGGTGTTGGCATAAACAGATTGTGATGGTTGTTTTAATCCCGCAGCCCTTGATGCAACTAAAATTGAAAGCCGAGAAAAAGCTAATGCTTCATCGTTAGTTGCTCGCAAATCCGATCGCAAATCGGCCTCACCCAATGAAATGCCGGCAACTTTTGGATCACAGGATGTTAATTCAAATGCCTTGACCACTCCTAGAGCAGATTCAATTAAAAGGTGAATTTGTGCGTTGGACTTTTTTGAATCCAAAATCTTTGATGCTTTTTTCACAGTTTCTACAGAAGAAACCTTTGGAATTCTGATTCCAAATAAGTTGGGACTACATATGCTTTCTAGATCAGCTACACCCCAGGGCCCATTTAAATCATTGATGCGAACCAAAAAGGGTTTTGGGGCAGGTTGTGATAAGAAATCAACTACAAATTTGCGGGCTTCATCTTTTTTGTCATAATGGACAGCATCTTCAAGATCAACAACTATGCAATCTGCCTGAGAGTTAAAGGCTTTTTCTACTAACTCGGGCTTGCTTGCAGGTGCGTAGAGATAGCTTCTGAAGAACTGCGTTTCGGCCATACTAAATAATACCCTTGGCTTTTAAGTTTGCGATCTGTTCATCGCTAAGGCCGCTCTTTTTGAGAATCTCAACCGTGTGTTTTCCAAGTTTTGGCCCTGAAGTTTTGATCTCTCCAGGGGTATCAGACAATCGGAAAAGCACATTCTGAATCTTTATTGGACCCAGCTCTTCATCCTCAATTGTCTTTATAGTCTCTAAAGCAGCAAACTGCTCATCTTTAAAGATATCGGTGATGTCATAAATCGGTGCAACAGCTGCCTCTGCTAATTCAAATTCTCGTATCACTTCATCACGAGTGCGCTGCTTAATCCACCCACCAACTGCATCATCTAACTCATCTGCATGCTTTGCACGCTCTGCACCACTTGCAAACCAAGGTTCATTTACTAACTCAGGACGTCCAACAAGATGCATGACGCGCTCAGCAATTGCCTGCGCACTTGTTGAAATTGCTACCCATTTTCCGTCAGAAGTCACATATGTATTTCGAGGTGCGTTGTTACTAGATCTATTTCCTCGACGCTGTTGAATCTCACCTAGTTGATCGTATGCAATTACTTGTGGCCCAAGCACTGTGAGAATCGGCTCGATGATTGCTAAATCGATAACCTGACCCTTGCCAGTGATATCTCGCGCATGCAGAGCTGTCATGATTGCAAAGGCGGCAGTAAGTGCAGAGATTCCATCTGCTAATCCAAATGGTGGCAAAGTTGGTGGACCATCAGGCGTGCCTGTAATTGAAGCAAATCCACTCATCGCTTCGGCTAATGTTCCAAATCCAGGTCGCTTTGAATACGGTCCGATCTGACCAAAACCCGTTACTCGTGCAAGTACTAAACGTGGATTGATCTTTACTAACTCCTCGTATCCAAGTCCCCACTTTTCCAAAGTTCCTGGACGAAAGTTCTCAATGACAACATCTGCATCTTTTATGAGAGTTTTGAAAATTTCTTGACCTTCTGGAGAACCAAGATAAAGAGTTAGAGATTTCTTATTTCGAGCAAGCATCTTCCACCACAGTCCAACACCATTTTTGCTTGAACCGTGAGTACGCACAGGATCACCATTTTTCGGGTGCTCAATTTTGATTACCTCTGCACCAAAATCGGCCAGCATTGTTGCAGCCATTGGTCCTGCAAAAAGCGTGGCAATGTCAATAACTTTGATGTCTTGAAGTGCTTGAACCATGAATTAAATACTCCCTATTTGATTGAGATTAAGCAACTTCTAATACTCCGGACTCACATAAGTCATTCCAAACCATTTGTTCTGTGATTAATCCATTTTCAATGACAAATACATCGACATATCTAATTCCTTCAAAAGGAATTCCAGCTAAATTTTCACCGTACAAAGTTCCAATAGATGTCACTGTGGTTTGATCCCCGTTAACACCCACAAAGTAGCGATCTCTGTGTTTTTTGATCCATAAGTATCTACCTTTGGCATTTGCAACCATTTCAGATTGTGAACTAAATAACTTTCCACCTGGGAATTCAATTTTGCTATCTGGCGCCATCATGGCTTGCATCTGTTCTATATTTCGATCTTCACCAAATTGAAGAAACTGATCGACTAATGCTGCTGCATCCATGTCATCCCCTTTTTTAGCCCTTGTGCTGCCTTGGTTACTTACCTATTACACATTTGATTCTTGTTAAACACCTACGAAACGAGATCTATTAATCACCACCTAGAGTACTCACTGCTAAATCTAAATCTAAAAACGCCCCTATCGCATGGCCCTCAAATGTGGCCTCTGCAACAGTTCTAGGTGAAAGCGCATCACCAATCACATGAATCCGCCCAGATTGAGCCAATGGGGCTTGTTGGTAGAGAGCATCGTTTGCAAGGCGTGGTCCACAGTCGATGACCATCGATGCTTGCGATTGCTCAGTTTTCTCACCGTTTAGTGTATTTGTAATCACGCAATTCTTACCTTCAAGTGTTACTTCACTTGCAAGATACATTGAAACTCCCAGGGATTTAAGCCTTGGAATCAATGCCAACTTTGAATACGTAGTGATCTGGCTAAACAATGATGCAGTCGGTGAGACAACGTGAATTCTGTAACCGTTAGATGCCAATTGCTCTGCAATTGAAGCTGCAATCCACGTACCTTGTTCATCAACAATGATGATCTCTTCATTTGTTTCAGATTTCTTATTTGCTAATTCTTTGATTGCTCTATCTACTGAAATAACTGGAACACCATTACCAAAGTCTCTGGCTTCAAAGTTTGCACCTGTTGCAATAACTACTTCATCAAAATCATTGAGAATTTCGGATGAATCAGAGATTTTGGTATTGAGCTTTAGAGTTATTCCTGACTGTAAAACTTTCTCAGAAAGCTCTGATACTAAAAGTCCAAAGCGATCTCGTTTTGCCAAAGTACTTGCAAGCAATGCTTGTCCACCTAATTGGGCTCCTGCTTCAACCAAAGTAACCGAGTGGCCAGCTTCTTGGCTAGAGAGTGCGGCACTCATTCCAGCCGGACCACCACCAACAACTAATACCGATTTTTTGGCCTGCTTGGCCTTTCGAATTTCTATCCATTTCTTTTCTGCTCCAACTTCAGGGTTTACAACGCATGAAATTGGTAAATTCTTTTCTACGCGACCAATACATTCTTGATTACAAGCAATACAGGATCTAACTTCGCTGTTTCTATTACTAGCAAACTTGTTCACAATCTCTGGATCAGCAATTTGTGGTCGTGCCAGGCCAACCATGTCCGCCTCACCAGAATCGATGAGTTCACTTGCCTGAGAAATTGTGTCTAATCGACAGACTGCAAAAAGTGGAATCTTAGGAAAAGCATCTTTAAACAGCTTTGCATGGCTTCGATATGGTGCATGAGGAAAACTCATGTCGGCTATCTGCGTAGCAATTGTAAATGAGCCGTGATAAGCCGAATGACTTACATGAATAAAACTTAAGTTAAACAATCCATTTAGTTTTTCAATTATCTCAAGCATTTGTTGTGGATCTAATCCATCTGGCATGAATTCATCTGCACTAAAGCGCACCCCAACTGCCATGCCAGGGACTCTTGCAAAGATTTCGCTAAGAACTTCGACTGCAAAGCGCATTCTGTTTTCTAAAGATCCGCCGTATTTATCGTGTCTTGAATTACTTGCAGGAGAGAGAAATTGTTGGATTAAGTGTCCGTGACCCAAGTGAACTTCTAGTCCATCAAAGCCTGCAGATTTCATTCGAACAGCAGAGTCTCCAAATGCTTTAACCATGGTGGCTATATCTGCCTGACTCATGACGTGCGGTGTTTGCCCACCCTTTGTCCAGGAAATTGCAGATGCAGACCAAGCGGCTGTATGTGTTGCATCTCCATTTGCTTGGCGACCTGCGTGCATGATCTGGGCAAAGATGGCAGCGCCATTGTTATGAACAGCATCGGTGAGTTTTCGAAAACTTGGGATGCATGAGTCATCGGAAGATCCAAGTGTTGAACTTCTACCGGCACTTGTTGGATGTACACGAATTGCTTCGGTGATGATTAAGCCTGTGCCACCTGCTGCACGCGCAGAAAGATATGCAGCGTTTCTATCTGTAGGTAAATTGTTGATGCCAAAATTTGTTGTGTGTCCCGGGAGAAATACACGGTTTTTGATTCTTACCCCACCAATTTCAATGGGGGTCAGTACCTTAGACATCAGTTTTGGCTCCTAATTTTCTACAAGTTTAACTTCTATCGTGACAGTCAGCAATAGCAAAAGAATCTGTGACTAGATTGCCGATGACATGGCAACCCATTACAGGAGAACGTGTGCTTGAATTAATGCATGGAAATTGAACTTGGGCCGCTAAGTGAGAGTCAGAGATATGCACTTCTGACTCAGACGATAATTCCGCGTCCAATTGCATGGGTTTTGACAGATAACTCATTGCCAGATGATGCGCGTTGGAATCTGGCTCCATTCTCATTTTTTAATGGAATAGCTTCAGATCCACCGATGGTTATGTTTTCCGTAGGAAGCTGGGATGTGTCTGGCAAGGCAAAAGATACTTTGGTCAATATCCGAAAAAACTCATCTTTTACCATTGGAATTGCAAACCAATATCAAGTCAAGCACGTTCAACAGAGTGCAATTTCTTTAGATCACGGAGTGAGTGAAACTTCAAAATTTGGCATCTCTGTAACTTCCTGGCAATGGCCTACACCGTTAATTGACGGATGCAGAATTAACTTTGCCTGCACGCTTTCAAAAGAGGTAAAAATAGAGGAAAGTAGTCAGATTTTAATCTTTGCGAAAATATCTAAAATTTGGGTTGCAGATGAAGCGGTAAGCAAAGATGAGAAAGATCGAATCGTGATTGACCCCGAAAAAATTGACCCACTACTGCGACTTGGTGCGGGTAAATACGGAACCCTTGGCAGCGTTATGCCTATGCCACAAGTCTAAGCACAATATTTTCTGTACTTAGCCCTGAATCATTCGAGCGATTTGAAGATACAAGGGGATTCCTATGACTAGATTGAATGGGAATGTAACCCCAATGCTAGAGACCAATGCCAGTGATGCTTTTGCCTCGGGCAATGCAACTGCAACAGCTGCAGGTGCGGCGATGTAGGACGCACTTGCGCACAGGACTCCCAGCATCACTGTTCCACCTAAAGAAAGACCTACGAAGTTGGCGACAAACATGCCTAATACCGCCATAAGGATCGGGAAAGCGATTGCAAAGACACTCATTTGAAAACCAACGTGCTTGATCTCATCCCAATTTGTACCTGCTAAATATCCAAGGTGTAATAAGAAAAGAGCTAGAAATCCACTTTGAAGATCGATGAAAAACGGAGTTACTGTTTCATATCCAGAATCAGTTGTGACTGCACCGATCATCAGTCCGCCAACAAGAAGCACCACTGTTTTACCAGCAAGAACTTCTCGCATCGTCACATTCCATGCGACTTTGGTATCTCGGTGTCTTGTCCCGAGATAGATACCCATAATGATCCCTGGAATCTCCATCATTGTAAGAAGTGCGGTGGCATAGCCCTCAACTTTTATTCCAGATCCCTCTAAGAAAAAAAGCGCAGCGGTGAAAGTAACCAGTGAGGTAGAACCATAATGTGCGGCAATAGCGCCCCGGTCAGATTGATTTAACTTTCTCACAAAAACTAAAACGTAAAAAGCTAAGAATGGAATAGTTGAACCGAGAACTATTGTCGCAATCGAGGGAGCAATAAACTCTGAAAAAGTAACATCTTTGAGAGCGTGACCTCCCTTAAGGCCAATTCCAAAGAGGAGGAAGACTGAGATAAATTGGTAGACAGATTCAGGCATCCGCACGTCACTGTTAATTCGAGAGGCAAAGAATCCAAGGGCAAACAACAAAACAGCAACTGATGTCAGATTGTTAACAGCCAAATCAAATGAGCTTTGCATGGTGCCCCTTCTCGTGCCTTAAAGATACCTGAAATACAATTCATGTGTCAAAATACGTGTATTATCAGCCTATGGCAAAGGCGGCGCAGCAGTTTCGGGAGTGGACATTTCTGTCCAATCATGGACATGTCCTAATTCACTTAAGCCGTGATCCTGATGCGCGGATTCGAGATATAGCTGACTCTGTAGGAATAACGGAGAGAAGTGCGCAGGCAATTTTGGCCGATCTTGAAGAGTCTGGTTATGTAAACATTTCAAAAGTAGGACGGCGCAATAGCTATTCAATAAATCCGCGTTTAAAGTTTCGACATCCAGCAGAAGTTGGAAAGCCAATAAGCGCGCTACTAAAGATTTTTACCTAGTCGCTATTTTCTAGCGCATTTATTGATGCCTGTATAAATGGAGTTGCTTCTTCCATTGTTTGAATAAATGATGCGCCAATTTGGATCCAAACTCCACTAATCAATAAATTTATCTGCCAAATTTGTGCTCCGTCAGCACCTGTTACGTCATCTTGAAGAATGTAAGCATCGTCCTCATTGATCCCTGCGATATCAAATTTTTCATAAGTACTAGCACTCCACAGTTCCACTCTCTGATCCCATAACCCATCTTTATTGGGAGCCCACATAATGGTTCCGCCAACCTCTGCGACTTGAATCCCATAGGTGCAAGCAATTCCACCTGCATCAATGGCAGCTGCTAAGTCGGTGCCTGGGGATGGTTGCCAATCTGTCGGAACATACTTTGAGCCAGCAATTGAATCG
>JBIIGW010000046.1:0-7327 GCA_044236295.1 Candidatus Planktophila sp. | reverse complement strand
ACTTCTTTTGGTGAGTGGGCTTTTGCATTGCTTGGTTTGCAATTAATCTCTTCAGCTTTTGAATTCTTTACAGATTTTGATTTTGTCGAAGCATCGGCTGAATTTACAGAAACCGTCAGCATTAAAATTATAAATAAGCAAACAAAAGCCTTAGCAAAAATTACTTCGCTATGAACGCTCTTGCGTGTCTGCTCAAACATGGGGTCAGCATAATTTATAACCCTGTGAAAACCCTTAATTTATTCCCATTCAATGGTGCCAGGTGGCTTGCTCGTTACATCTAAAACCACACGATTTACATCTGGAACTTCATTGGTGATTCGAGTAGAAATTTTCTCTAGAACCTCATAAGGCAGTCGGGACCAATCGGCCGTCATGGCATCTTCGGATGAAACTGGCCGCAAAACTATTGGATGACCGTATGTTCGCCCATCGCCTTGAACTCCAACCGAGCGTACATCTGCAAGCAAAACTACTGGGCACTGCCAAATATCCCTATCTAATTCAGCAAGCTTTAACTCTTCGCGAGTAATTGCATCTGCATGGCGCAAGAGAGCTAGCCGTTCCTGTGTAACTTCTCCGACAATTCTGATTGCTAAACCAGGTCCAGGAAATGGTTGCCGCCAAACTATTTCTTCAGGAAGTCCTAATTCAATTCCCACTTGTCGAACTTCATCTTTAAATAGTGATCGCAAGGGCTCTACTAATTTAAATTTTAGGTCATCTGGAAGGCCACCCACATTGTGATGGGATTTAATGTTTGCCGTTCCAGTTCCACCCCCGGATTCAACTACATCTGGATACAAGGTCCCCTGCACAAGAAATTCAACATCTGCATCCGAGGCAATATCACGGGCTGCTGATTCAAATGCGCGAATGAATTCGCGGCCAATTATTTTTCGTTTTTCTTCTGGATCGGTAATTCCTTTGAGCGCGGATAAAAACTGCTCGGTTGCATCGATAGTGACAAGTTTTATGCCAGTAGTGGCAACAAAATCACTTTCAACCTGCTGGGCCTCTCCTTTGCGCAGTAGGCCATGATCTACAAATACGCATGTCAATTGATCCCCAACTGCTCTTTGAATTATTGCGGCAGCAACTGCTGAATCAACACCACCTGATAATCCACAAATCACTCGCTTGTTTCCAATGATTTCTCTAGCGAGTGAGATCTCAGTCTCTGCAATGTTTTTTGTTGTCCAGGTTGCTTCACAGTTAGCAATCTTGATCAACCAGTTCTCTAGGATTTTTTGGCCATACTCTGTGTGTAAAACCTCTGGATGAAACTGAACTCCAGCCAAAGTACCTGTGGCATTTTCAAATGCAGCAATGGGCGTAGATTCAGTTGATGCTGTAGTTGTAAATCCCTCCGGGGCTTTAGTTACGGCATCCCCATGTGACATCCATGTTTTTTGTTGTGAATTAAGGCCACCAAATATTTTTGACTCAGCTACAACAGTTGTTTGTGTGCGACCAAACTCTGATTTGCCCGTGCGGGTTACTACTCCCCCAAGAGTTGCTGCCATAACTTGAAATCCGTAACAAATTCCAAAGATTGGGAGCCCAAGAGAAAAAATAGCCTCATCGATTTTTGGGGCGTTATCTGCATACACACTTGATGGGCCACCAGATAAAATTATCGCGCTTGGATTTTTATCTTTTACTTCTTGAGCGCTAATTGTTGATGGAACAATCTCTGAATAGACATTGGCCTCTCTGACCCGACGAGCAATTAACTGGGCGTATTGAGCGCCAAAATCAACTACTAGTACGCCACCAGCTTTAGCCACGATTTATAAGTACCTCTACGCGTTGGAACTCTTTAACATCTGAGTAACCACACGTTGCCATTGCTCGACGAAGTGCACCAAATAAATTCATTGATCCATCTGAAGTATGCGAAGGTCCAAGCAAAATCTCTTCGAGAGTTCCTACTGTTCCTACAGATACTCGTTCACCGCGCGGCAGTACTTGATGATGAGCCTCTGATCCCCAGTGCCAACCAAGACCTGGTGATTCAACAGCTTTAGCAAGAGGTGAACCCATCATTACTGCATCTGCGCCACATGCAATTGCTTTTGCAATGTCGCCACTTCTACCTACTGCGCCATCAGCGATAACGTGAACGTATCGTCCACCGGATTCATCTAAATATTCACGGCGTGCAGATGCAACTTCTGCAACTGCAGATGCCATGGGAACTTCGATACCTAATACTTTTCGTGTTGTGTGTGCAGCGCCACCGCCAAAGCCAACTAATACACCAGCTGCACCTGCACGCATCAAGTGAAGTGCGGCAGTAGCAGTAGCAACACCACCAACAATTACAGGAACATCTAGTTCATATATAAACTTCTTCAAATTGAGTGCCTCATCTTGATCGGCAACATGTTCTGCAGAGACAGTTGTTCCGCGGATAACGAAAATATCAACACCTGCAGCAATAACAGCCTTATGAAGTTCGGCGGTTCGTGCAGGTGAGAGCGATGCTGCAACTGTTACACCAGCGTCTCGAATTTGTTGAATGCGCTCTTTAATCAACTCTGGACGAATTGGTGCTGTATAAATCTCCTGCATACGCTGTGTGGCATTTTTATCTGGCATTGATGCAATTTCTCCAAGAGGAATACGTGGGTCCTCATATCGAGTCCACAAGCCTTCAAGGTTTAGAACAGCAAGCCCACCTAACTTCCCAATTGCAATTGCAGTATCTGGTGAGACTACAGAGTCCATTGGAGCTGCCAACATAGGTAGTTCGAATTTATAGGCATCGATCTGCCATGCCGTTGAAACGTTTTCTGGGTCGCGAGTTCTTCGACTTGGCACAATAGCGATGTCATCAAATGAATATGCTGTGCGAGCGCGCTTTCCGGGTGCTATCTCAATGTGAGTCATTAACGGCCTTTCACTTGATAATTAGGCGCATCGGATACATGTGCCACATCGTGCGGATGACTTTCTTGCAAACCAGCTGCGGTGATCTGAATGAGGCGGCCTTCTCGGCGAAGTGTTTCTATGTCAGGTGCGCCGGCATAACCCATTCCAGAGCGAAGCCCACCGACTAGTTGGTGAACTACCTCTGCAACTTTGCCACGAAATTCAACTTTGCCTTCGATTCCTTCTGGAACCAACTTATCTTCTGACAAAACATCATCTTGTAAGTAGCGATCCTTTGAATAAGATTTTTGATCTCCGCGAGATTGCATGGCGCCAAGTGAACCCATGCCACGATAAGCCTTGTACTTAACACCATTGATTTCAATTAACTCACCAGGTGCCTCTTCACATCCTGCAAGGAGTGAACCAAGCATTACTGAGTTTGCACCGGCAACAATGGCTTTAACAATGTCGCCAGAGTATGCAAGCCCGCCGTCAGCGATTAATGGAATACCAGCTTTGTTGCAGGCTTTAGATGCTTCAAGAATTGCAGTTATCTGCGGAACGCCAACACCTGCAACGATACGAGTTGTGCAGATAGAGCCTGGACCTACGCCAACTTTTACGGCATCCGCTCCAGCGTTGATCAACGCCTGCGCACCAGCTCTGGTTGCAACATTGCCACCGATGATTTCAGTTGTTGGTGAAAATTTCTTAATCCTTGCAATCGAATCTAATACTGCGCGGTGATGACCATGTGCTGTGTCTACAACTACTACATCAACACCTGCCTCAATTAACGCTTGAGCTCTAGCAAAACCATCGTCACCAACACCTACGGCTGCCCCTGCCAGCCCCACACCCTTTACCAACTTCACATGTGTAACTTGATCTTGGATTGGAAGATTTCGGTGAATTATTCCGATGCCACCTGCTTTAGCCATTGCAATGGCCATCTGTGATTCCGTGACCGTATCCATGGCAGATGAAACAAGTGGAACAGCAATAGAAATATTGCGAGTTAACTTAGTTGTTGTGCTGACTTCGGATGGAACTACTTCGGATGCATCCGGAAGCAAAAGTACGTCGTCGTAGGTCAGGCCCAGCATTGCGACTTTGTCGCTATCGCTCATGAGCCATCCCCAATCTGTGTGAAGGGGCAAGTCTAACCGGGCTTTAGAAGCCGACTGCACTCTCGATTTCTGCACATGCCAGGCTCAAATCTTGGACAAAAGTGACCTCACGGGCATCCTTAATATTCCAACCAGGTCCACCCAAGATTATGCGAGGCGTAGGGCGTATTGCTGGAATTTTACGGAAGAACTTTTCATCACCATTGTGTTTTAACTGGGCCCATAAAAATATCGCTGGTGGCGCCGAACGTCGCACCATCGCATCGATCGCCTCAAGTGGAGTTCGAGCACCAAGGAAGAAGCTTTCGATTCCTCTTTCAGCTAAAGCGGCTGCCAGCGCGTGCAATGCAAGACAGTGGACCTCTTCGCCAACTGCTGCCAATAAAACCGGCTGAGCATTTTTTGGCTTTTTTATCTCCGGAACGCCCTCACCGATAATGTTCTTTAATAGCTCTGAAAGCATGTGCTCTACTTCAATTCCAGCACCTGTTCGTTCCCACTCGTCTCCAACAATTACTAAAAGCGGAACAATGACTTCTGTCCACGAAGCAATTACGCCATTTTCGGCGATGTCTTTTCGAAGAACAGTTTCTATAAAACTCTTATCAAGAATTGTTGCAGCCCGGTGTAGCGCATCGACTAACTCATTGCGGTGTTCAAAATCATCAACAAGTTTTGCGATCTTTACCGTGCCTTTATGGGCCTTTGCCTGTTCGGCAGCATCAGCAGGGGAAACACCGGTAGATATCAGTCGGCGCATCAAAGTTAGCTTTGCTAGATCGGCTGGGCTGTAACGGCGATGGGATCCAGCTTCATGCAGAGTTGGCCCAAGGCCATAACGGCGATCCCAGGTGCGAAGGGTGGCTGGAGCGACGCCTATGCGCCTTGCAACGGCAGCGACGGTTAGTAGCTCATCGTCCATGGGGTAATAGTGGCGTGAAGTGGCCTAACTCACCACCCGAAACGGCTATTTGAACAAGTTTTGAAGCGAAGATACTTGAACAACTTATGGCGCGGTTGTACAGTTCGAGCATGGCCGAAACTTCACGCTTACCCCGCCCCGTTGCAGATGAATGGGAGTGGCAGTATCAGGGTGCTTGTAGAGATCTTCCATCAGAGATGTTTTTCCATCCAGATGGAGAGCGTGGCCCGCGCCGCAGGAATCGCGAAAATACTGCCAAAGCAGTCTGCGCATCATGTCCAGTAATTGCTGCTTGTCGCGCCCATGCCCTTGCAGTTCAAGAACCTTATGGAATTTGGGGCGGACTTTCAGAAGATGATCGATTAGAGATAATCGGTAAGCCAGTTGGAATTTCACACGCGTCGTAAGCAAACAGTTGTTTTAGATTTCTTCCTCCTAAGAAGAGAAAAAGCCCCGCAGTAACTTTCCGCGGGGCTTATCTCTTGTAAGAATTTATTTCTAGATTTACTTACTGACTAGTGTTGATGTCCACCTGGGCCATGAGAATGTCCATGTCCGCCGGCTGCATCTGCTGCAGCTTGCTCGGCTGGCTTTTCATATACAACTGCTTCAGTTGTAATAAACATCGCAGCAATTGATGCAGCGTTTGCAAGAGCAGAGCGCGTCACCTTTACTGGATCGATTACACCATCAGCGGCCAAGTCGCCGTAAACATCGGTTGCAGCATTAAAGCCTTCGTTATGTTTCATTGCTCGAACCTTTGCAACTACAACATAGCCTTCTAGCCCTGCATTTTCAGCAATCCATCGCAATGGTTCATCGCAAGCTTTGCGAACTAAGCGAACTCCGACAGCCTTATCGCCAGTAAATCCGAGATCACCTTCGAGTGAGTCAGCCGCGTGCACAAGTGCAGCGCCTCCTCCAACAACGATTCCCTCTTCAACTGCTGCGCGAGTTGCAGAGATTGCATCTTCAAGGCGGTGCTTCTTTTCGTTTAGCTCAACTTCAGTGTGTGCGCCAACTTTAATGACACATACTCCTCCAGCTAACTTTGCAAGACGCTCTTGCAGTTTTTCTTTGTCCCAAGAAGAGTCGCTTGTTTCAATCTCTTTGCGAAGTTCAGAGACACGGGCTGCAACAGCTGCCTTATCGCCTGCACCATCAACAATTGTCGTTGCATCTTTCGTAACAACTATGCGACGTGCCTTTCCAAGATCTTCAATTGATACGCCTTCTAGCTTCATTCCAAGCTCTGAAGAGATCACTTGACCACCTGTAAGGATCGCTAAGTCCTGCAACATCGCTTTACGGCGATCACCAAAACCTGGGGCCTTTACCGCAACAGAAGTAAATACTCCACGCATACGGTTAACAACCAAGGTAGAAAGTGCTTCTCCTTCGATGTCTTCAGCAATAATCAATAGAGGCTTTGATGCTTGTGCAACTTTTTCAAGCAAAGGTAGAAGCTCTGCCAATGCAGAGATTTTGTTAGCAGAAATCAGGATGTAGGCGTCTTCAAGAATTGCTTCCATGCGATCTTGATCAGTTACAAAGTACGGTGAAATGTAGCCCTTATCGAACTGCATACCTTCTGTGAAATCTAGATCTAATCCAGTAGTTGATGCTTCTTCTACTGTGATGACGCCATCTTTACCAACTCGATCCATCGCTTCAGCGATTAGTTCACCGATTGCGCGATCTTGAGCAGAGATAGTTGCGACATCTGCAATCTGTGCTTTTCCATTAACAGGTGTTGCTTGAGCCTTTAGTTTTTCAGAGACTGCAGTAACTGCTGCCTCAATACCCATTTTAATATCCATTGGCTGTGCGCCAGCGGCAAGGTTGCGTAGACCCTCTTTAACCATTGCTTGAGCAAGAACTGTTGCAGTTGTAGTTCCGTCTCCTGCTACATCGTTGGTCTTTGTTGCAACTTCTTTGACTAACTGAGCGCCCATGTTTTCTGCTGGATCACTGAGTTCGATCTCTTTAGCAATTGTTACACCATCATTTGTAATGATTGGCGCACCAAAAGATTTAGCAATAACAACATTGCGACCCTTTGGTCCAAGAGTTACTTTTACTGTGTCGGCAAGAATATTAACGCCACGCTCCATCGCGCGACGAGCTTGCTCATCAAATTGAAGGGACTTTCCCATTTACTTCTCGATTACAGCGAGAATGTCACGTGCTGACAAAACAATAAATTCGTCTCCGCCGTGCTTAATTTCAGTTCCGCCATACTTGCTATAAAGAATTACATCTCCAACTTTGACATCCATAGGTACGCGCACACCATCATCAAAGCGACCTGGGCCAACTGCAATAACAGTTCCCTCTTGTGGCTTTTCTTTTGCGGTATCTGGAATAACAAGTCCTGACGCAGTTGTGGTCTCTG
>JBIIGW010000045.1:0-7504 GCA_044236295.1 Candidatus Planktophila sp. | reverse complement strand
GGCTGTAGCTTTTGAGTGCTGTTCTACATTTCGTAAGATCTCGCTAAACACTCGATTTAGTTCATAAGAGTATGTGGGAGTGAAGCTGATCTGACTTGGACCAAGTTCTCGCAGCCGGTGAATCTCAATACGAACCTTTTCAATGATTTCAGTGATCGCAAATCTGACTACACGCAGCTCTGTTCGGGTGGTTGGATCGGTGCTGTTTGAAATGGCGTTATCAATGGAAAAGCCCAGGCCAACTAAGTCCTGGGCAATTCCGTCGTGTAACTCTTGAGCAAGAGTTACAAACTCATCTTTCATGTTGCAAATAATGCTTCAATCTCTTTAGCAAACTCCTTAGCAACGACATGTCGTTTCACGGATAGTTTTGCCGTCAGGTGACCGCCAGCGATCGTGAAATCAGATGGCAAAATTGTGAATTTACGAATTGATTCAGCGCGGCTTACTGCCTTATTTGCTTCATCAACTGCCGTTTGAATAGCTGCAACTAGATCTGGATCATTTACTAAATCAGGGATTGTTGCCCCATCTTTCTTGTTATTGGCTATCCAGCCTTTAATTGCATCAGGATCAATAGTTACAAGTGCTGCGATAAATGGTTGATTATCACCTACGACTAGACACTGACTTACTAGTGGATGTGCGCGTAATCGATCTTCCAGAACTGCAGGTGCAACATTTTTTCCACCAGCTGTAACGATGATCTCCTTTTTACGACCAACAATATAAAGGAATCCTTCTTCGTCTAGCTTTCCTAAGTCGCCAGTTTGGAACCAACGCTCAGAGTTAAATACTTCTGCATTAGCAGCATCATTTTGCCAGTAGCCATCCATAACAATTGGGCCACGGATTAATACTTCGCCATCTTCGGCAATCTTTATTGATGTACCTGGAATTGGTCGACCAACTGACCCAACTCGATGTGCTCCGTACAAATTCAAAGTTGCTCCGGCAGTTGTCTCAGTTAATCCATATCCCTCAAGAATCGTTACTCCGATTCCACGATAGAAGTGACCTAGGCGAACACCAAGGGGTGCGCCACCAGAGATTGCTGCCTCAACTTTTCCACCCATGCCATGTCTGATCTTGCTGTAAACAAGTTTGTCGAAGAGGCCATGTTTTAACTTAAGGATTGGAGAGACTGATTTCTTATCAAGTGCCTCTGAGTAAGCAATTGCGACAGCGGCAGCTTTTCTAAAGATATTTCCTTTTCCTGCAGCCTCTGCCTTTGCTTCTGCGCCGTTGTAGATTTTTTCAAAAATACGGGGAACAGCCAAGACGAATGTTGGTTTAAATGAAGCAAGGTCCATTGGCAATCTACCTACTGGATCACTGCAATGAGCTAAGTGAAGTCCAGCAGTGATTGATCCAATTTGAACCATACGACCGAACACGTGAGCTACTGGAAGAAACAGAAGTGTTGAACCACCAGGCTTCAAGAAAAGTTCGCTTGCACCTTGCACAACATTTCCGCACTCTGCGTGGAAATTTCCATGTGTTAGTTGAACACCCTTTGGCTTACCAGTTGTTCCAGATGTATAAATCAAAGTGGCAAGAGTGCTTGGAACAAGTGAGTTACGACGACGATCAACTTCTTCATCGCTAATATTCTTTCCAGCCTCACGCAGTACCGTAAGAACATCATCTGTCATTGTCCATACGTTTTTAGTATGTGAAGGTAAAACTGATTGAACTAATTCACGCATCGCTGGGGTTTCGACAACTATTGCGACCGAGTGAGAGTCATTGAGAATCCAGTCGATCTGTTCGGCAGATGAAGTATCAAAAATTGGTACAACTACACCGCCTGCAAACCACGTTGCAAAATCCAAGATGGTCCATTCATACCTTGTACGAGCCATGATCGAAACGCGATCACCAATTTGAATACCGCTTGCGATTAATCCCTTTGCGGTTGCTCGGATCTCTTCTTCAACCTCTTTTGCAGTAACTGGCTGCCATCCCTCACCAAGTGGTCGGGACATCGTTACGCGCTCTGGTTCAAACCATGCGCGTTCAGTGATTAGATTTGTGAGATTTCCTGCAGTAGAGGCAGGAACAAGTGCCGGGACTGTGATTTCATTCATGGGAGAACGCTAGCGTGACACATGAGAAAAGGGGAAGAGGGTAGCCTTCTCCCATGAGCGAATTCAGTAAATCCACAGTAACAATCGAAGCACCGATCGCAGATGTTCAAAAGACCCTCTCAGAGCTAGACAAATACCCTGAGTGGTCAACGCAGATTAAATCTGCTGAAAGCCTTGCAACCGATGATCAAGGGCGCATAACTAAAATTAAGATGAGCATTGATGCGGGAATGATGAAGGATCGCGTTGTTCTAGATTACGACTGGAGCCAGTCGCCGGAGAAAATAATCTTCTCACTAGATGAGGCAGACCTACTGACCAGTATGGATGGCGCCTACACATTCAAGAGCATCGATTCAGATTCAACAGAAGTTACTTATGAGTTAGGCGTCTCTCTATCTATGTCTATTCCAGACATGATGAGAAAGAAAGCTGAAAAGGCAACTATTGATGCTGCACTTGCTCAACTTAAGTCACATCTAGAGGGCTAAGTTAATGAGCTTATCGATCGGCATCGATGTCGGTGGAACGAAAGTTCTCGGAGGCGTTGTCGACGATAAGGGAGTTGTTCTTGCCCGGGCAAGAAAAGATACGCCGCGACAGGGTGGAAAAGCCTTAACGCAAAGAATTGCTGAAACAGTCAAAGAGTTGATGGCCCAACATGATGTTGAATCAGTGGGAGTTAGCGCTGCCGGTTTTGTTTCATCTGACAGAAAAACGATGTTAGCAACTCCAAACATTGCAGACTGGAATGATGTTGATCTTGACTCCGAGTTAAAGTCATTAATCGATCTTCCAATTGTTATTGAAAACGATGCAAATGCAGCAGCATGGGGCGAAGCTAAGTTTGGTGCTGGGCGCAATCAAAATCACATGATGATGCTAACTGTTGGTACAGGAATCGGTGGTGGAATCGTTGTAGATGGCCAGCTCCACAGAGGCGCATTTGGAATCGCTGCAGAGTTTGGCCATATGCGCGTTGTTCCAGAGGGACATATCTGTGGATGTGGCGCACGTGGATGTTTTGAACAATATGCATCCGGCAATGCATTACTTCGACATGCTCGTGAGGCAATTAATGCCAGCCCTGAAATCGCCCGGAATCTTTTGTCACGAGGTGATGGAACTGTTGCTGGCCTAACTGGTCAGATTATTACCCAAGCTGCACATGAGGCAGACCCAATTGCACTTGCAGCATTTAACACAACTGGGCAATGGCTTGGAGCTGGAATCGCATCCCTTGCAGTTTTATTAGATCCAGAATGCATTGTTATCGGGGGAGGAGTTATTGATGCTGGAGAGATTTTACTTGCGCCAGCTCGTGAATCTCTTGAGCGAACAATGCCCTTTGCTGGAAAGCATCCATACCCAGAGTTGATTGCTGCAGAACTTGGCAATGATGCAGGATTAGTTGGGGTTGCAGATCTAGCCAGGGTTTAGTTAATCAAGAAGCTGGCGTTTTATTTTTTAAATCAACGGCAAATGTTTTAAAGATTTACGCCGTCATCTTCGCGATACGGGCGATTAAACCAACGTTTGATTGCAACCTTTGCAGAGCGAAACAAATCAATTGGATTGGCACGTGGGGGATTTGGTTGAGCAAAGCTTTCATCTAAGTTTTGGGCCTCTAGATTTTCAATTCGCTCCAGATCATCTAGGTATGTATTCGGCGTCGATTCATCTAAGGACAGTCCGGAAACTATTGAGTCAAATTCTGAACGGATCAGATCCTCTTCATCGAACTCATCAGGGCTTTTTCCATGCTCATTCACTCTCCGATGGTGTCATAACTGCCAATAGACAGTAAATTGTCCCCGTGCTGAACAACTTGCCATACGGAGCTCTACGCGCATTTTTAACTCCGTTTCTCATGCTTGCCTTTCGGCCAAAGGTTCGAGGCCTGCGAAACGTTCCGGCAAAGGGCCCTCTGATTATTGCCTCCAATCACCTCTCCTTTAGTGATTCGATTTTCATGCCAATGGTTGTTCCCCGCAAAGTAACTTTTCTAGCCAAAAGTGAGTACTTCACTTCACCTGGGCCTAAAGGCTTATTAAAGAAGTTAACTTTCATCGCTTTGGGTCAAGTTCCTGTAGATCGCTCCGGTGGTCGCCGCAGTGAAGCAGCCCTGATAACTGGACTTAAAGTTTTATCAGATGGTGCATGCCTTGGAATCTATCCAGAGGGAACTAGATCACCTGACGGCAGACTTTATAAAGCTCGCACAGGAATTGCCCGCCTTGCAATTGAATCAGGTGCTCCAGTTGTTCCAGTGGCGATGTTTGATACTGACAAAATTCAACCAACTGGGCAAGTAGTGCCAAATGTAAAAAGAGTAGGGATGAGTTTTGGAGAACCGATGTACTTTGATGGTGATCCAACAGATTTAGAACATCTAAGAATTGTCGCAGATACGATCATGAAAGCAATAGGTGAGCTTTCTGGGCAAGAGTACGTTGATACATATGCCCCAAAAAAGGCCAGACTTGAAAAAAATGAGGACGAGGATTAATTCAGTTCGGTAAAACGCAGCGAATTAAATCAGAGTTAATTCAGGGCGTTTCGAGCAACTAGATAGTTACAGGTTGCACACTCTGCACCAGGTTCAGGAAGTTCTCCTTCGAGCACGGTTATAAACTCACCGATTACCTTGAGAAAATTCTCCTGGTCTCTGTCTACTGGAATATATTTCTGAAAGACACCAAAACCATAATCTTCAACTGATGTTCCAATTGCATGTGTTGGCTTCCAAACGAGCAAGCCCATTGAAGCAACTGTTTGCCCCTTTCCAGCTGCTGGATTTTCTAGAGAATATGCATATGCCTCAAGCTGGGGTGAATAGAACTGGCCGGTATCTCTTTGGCTATCGGAAACTTTGCAGTCGATTAAACCGATGGTGCCATCCTCATTGGTTGAAACCAGATCGTATTTACCTAGAATTCTCCATCGCGTTTCAACGCCACTAACAACCAGGGGCTTACTTTTCACCCATTCGCCCCACTTGGTAACTGTCCCAGGGCGAAGAGAGGGATCAATCGTTGGCATATCGGCGCCTTGAAAGTGCTCCTCTTGAAGTGCAGCCATAGTTCCAACTAGAGGAAAAGCTCCTGGCATTATTACTTTGTACCAGTACTTAATCCAGAGGCATCTCTTGCAGGTAGATAGGCCGAAGGTAAGGTCAGAAGGCGAGATATTCTCGCGTGCAGGTTTTGCGGGTTTGATCATGGCTTTATTCTCTATGTAACCACTGACAAATGGCTCTCTAAAACACAGGTTGATAATGGTTTAAATAAAAACACCCGACCCAGGGTGATACTCACTCCAGGTCGGGTGCCTAATCGCTATTTGTTACTTATTACTTGTTTCCACGCGCAGCTGCAATGGATGCGAGTATTCGATAGCCAAGTACTGCTACCAAAGTAGCGTTGATGATTCCACTAAATGTTAAATCGCCACGGGTCCATGAGATGTCAGAGATTCCAATGATTAAGGAAGCTCCAGCAATCATCAAGTTGATTGGATTAGCAAAATCAACTTTGCCCTCGATCCAGATTCTGGCACCCAAGACGCCGATCATTCCAAAGAGTGCAACAGATACTCCTCCAAGTGCCCCAACAGGAACACTGCTTAGTACGGCACCAAATTTTGGCGAAAGTGACAATGCAATAGCGCCCAATCCAGCGATCCAGTAAGCCGCCGTTGAGTACACACGAGTTGCAGCCATAACACCGATGTTTTCAGCATAGGTTGTCGTACCAGAACCGCCACCAAAACCTGCAAGTGTTGTTGCTACGCCATCTGCCATAAGGGCATTACCCATTTGGTCATCAAGGTCTTTACCAGTCATTGACGCTACAGATTTTACGTGGCCAACGTTTTCTGCAATAAGAACCAGGACGACAGGTAAAAACAAAATTATTGCGCTCGTGTCAAAAGTTGGACTTGTGAAAGTAGGAAGTGCGAACCACTTAGCTGCCTTGATGGCATCTGTGCTGACATCTCCTTGAAGGAAGGCAACTGCATAACCAATTAATAGACCAGCAAAAATACTGATTCGGTTTAAAAATCCACGCGAAATTGCTGCGATTAATGCAATAGAAGCCAAGGTAATGATTCCAATTAATGGTCCTGCAACAAAGTTGTTCTTTGCAGCCCCAGCTAAGTTCAGTCCGATTACCATCACAATTGTTCCGGTAACTACTGGTGGTAGGAGCCAGTTAATCCAACCAATTCCCGCAGCACGGACAATAAAGCCGACAAGAGCTAGGAGTGCACCGGCAACTACAACGCCACCTAACGCTGCGCCCATGCCACCATCAGTTTTTGCAGCAGCTATCGGCGCCAGAAATGCAAAGGATGATCCAAGGTAACTAGGTACTTTGTTTTGGGTAATGATAAGAAATAGGAGAGTTCCTATGCCCGAAAAAAACAAAGTTGTTGTTGGGGGAAATCCAGTGATGATGGGAACAAGAAAGGTTGCACCAAACATTGCTGCAATATGTTGAAGTCCAACACCAATAGTTCGAGGCCACGTCAGGCGTTCGTCGGTTGAAACAACCTCACCAGGGGCTACAGATTTTCCATTTCCATGGAGTTTCCACGAGAGTAGTGACACAAGTAATTCCCTCCGCTATTGCCTAGATATTTCTAGACGTGCCCAAAGCCAGGCACTAGCGGAAAGCGTAGGTTGAGGCTGTGAAAAGGTGGGGAAAACGCCACACCTAGCGAGGGATGAATATGGGCAGAGCGGCGAGCCCAAGTTGCCATGAACGGCTATATCCGATTAGATTACGCTTCGATGTATCCATTCGATACATCTTACGGAGTAGTCCTTGGGCTTACAGGCTTAATAAATCATGGGATGAAATCAGGGGAAAGGCAGGTCACGATGCGCTCACGCTCTGAGTCTCTCGAATTCGCTCTCCTTGGATTGCTCTCCCAAAGCCCACTTCATGGCTATGAACTGCGAAAGAGAATGGGTGCGATTTTTGGACCTTTTCGCGCCCTCTCGTTTTCCGTTCTCTATCCGCAGCTTCGCCGAATGATGGAAGCCGGATTGATTGCAGAGTCAACTGTTGAATCAACATCTCGCCGATCACGCATTGTCTATGCGATTACCGATCTTGGCGCTCGCAAGTTTGCATCGCTGACCGAATCAGTAACACCAGAGACTTGGGAAGATGAAGGATTTGAAATTCGTTTTGCATTTTTTGGCCCAACCTCTGCAAAGAACAGAGTGAGAATTCTTGAGGGACGCCATCGTCGCCTTAAGGAGAAAGCAGAAATCCTACGTGGTGAACTCGAGAAGTCACCCGTTGGAATCGATAAATATCTAGAAGAGTGGCGACGTCACTCACTGGAATCAGCCGATAGAGAGATCGCTTGGCTGGAAGACATGATCAAAACCGAGAGGAAAT
>JBIIGW010000044.1:0-7507 GCA_044236295.1 Candidatus Planktophila sp. | reverse complement strand
CCATGCCAAGTGCAATCACTGCAGCGTTCAAACCCGCTACCCCACCTCCAATAACTACAACTCGACCAGGTGCAACACCTGGAACTCCACCCAGTAACACACCACGACCGCCAAAAGGTTTCTGTAATGCAGTGGCCCCCACCTGTGTTGCTAGTCGACCAGCAACTTCACTCATGGGTGCTAACAACGGTAAAACACCTTTGGATTCAACTGTTTCGTATGCAATAGCGGTCGTGCCAGACTTTACAATTGCATCAGTACAGGCTTTTGAAGCAGCCAGGTGAAGATAAGTAAACAGTGTTTGACCAGTTCTCATTTTCGGATACTCAACCTCAAGAGGCTCTTTTACTTTGAGAACCAACTCGGCCTTACTCCAGATTTCATCGGCTGTTGAGGAAATTGTTGCCCCTGCCTCAATGAAATCTTCATTCGAAATGGATGAACCAACGCCAGCTTGATCCTGGATCAAAACAAGATGACCCGAATGAACTAACTCTGAAACACCTTCTGGGGTTATCGCAACTCTAGATTCGCTCGACTTTATCTCTTTTGGAACTCCAACGATCATGATTACACCTTAGCGGCTATTGCTGCGGCCATTAAACCAATAAACAACGGGTGCGGTCTGGTTGGGCGTGAGCGTAGTTCAGGATGAGCTTGAGTTCCTACATAAAAAGGATGAACCTCTTTAGGAAGTTCCACAAATTCAACCAGGTCTCTTTCTGTAAACATGCCAGAGAAAACTAAACCTGCATCTGCAATCTTGTCTCGATACTTATTGTTAACTTCATAACGATGACGATGTCTTTCTGATATTTCTCGTGTTGCATAAAGGTTTGCAACTACTGAACCTTGAAGTAGATCTGACTTGTATAGACCTAATCGCATAGTCCCACCCATATCAGCATTACCGGAAACAACTTCCTTTTGACTCTCCATTGTTGCTATTACCGGTGTACCGGTCTCTGAAAACTCAGCCGATATCGCATCTGAAATACCAGCTAAATTTCTTGCCGCTTCAATCACCATGCATTGCAGACCCAAACACAAGCCCAATGTTGGGATCTTATTCTCGCGTGCAAACTTTAATGCACCAACTTTTCCTTCAATGCCTCTAATACCGAATCCTCCTGGAACGCAGATAGCATCTAGACCAGATAACAATTTCGATGCACCCTGTTCTGTTTCACATTCATCACTTGCAATCCAGACAATCTCTATTTTTGCCTCGTTTGCAAAACCTCCCGCGCGCAAAGCTTCAGAAACCGAGAGATAAGCATCAGGTAGATCAATGTACTTGCCTACTAAGCCAACTTTGATGTGATGCTTTGGGTGATGAACTTTTTCGAGAAGGGCATCCCATTCGCCCCAAACAACATCATGACATTTAAACCCCAAACGCTTAACAACATAGGCATCCAAACCTTCAGAGTGTAAAACCTTAGGGATGTCGTATATCGATGGTGCATCCACGGCTGCAACTACAGCCTCTGCATCCACATCACACATTAGAGAAATCTTCTTTTTAACCCCTTCAGGAATCTCGCGATCAGAGCGTAGAACTATCGCGTCCGGGGCAATACCTATACTTCTAAGGGCAGCTACTGAATGTTGAGTTGGCTTAGTTTTTAACTCACCTGATGGGCCGATATATGGAACTAATGACACATGAAGGTAAAAGACATTGTCTCTTCCCACACTCTGTCGTATCTGACGTATCGCTTCCAAAAATGGTTGTGATTCAATATCTCCAACGGTGCCACCAACTTCGGTGATAACAAGATCAATCTCAGGTCCAGCCATAGCCATGATTCGTTCTTTAATCTCGTTAGTGATGTGTGGGATAACTTGAACCGTTTCGCCTAAGTACTCACCGCGGCGTTCACGGGCAATTACGCGTGAATAAACTTGACCGGTTGTTACGTTTGCTGAGCCATGAAGATTTCTATCTAAGAATCTTTCATAGTGACCAATATCCAAATCAGTTTCCGCACCATCATCAGTTACAAAGACCTCACCGTGTTGAAAAGGATTCATTGTTCCCGGATCCACATTTAAATATGGATCTAATTTTTGCATTGTTACTCGAATTCCGCGGGCTACCAATAAACGCCCTAAACTCGAAGCTGTAAGACCTTTGCCTAAACTTGAGGCAACTCCGCCTGTTACGAATAAATGCTTAGTCACATGCGCTTGGCCCATGGAAGACAAACCTATCATCAAAGTAGGGCGCTTGGTTACACCTTAAGGGCAAGTAGTTCCGTGGCGTGCTCTCGAGCACTAGAGGATTCATCCAACCCCGCTAGCATGCGAGCAATTTCTTGTACACGGCTTTCCCCTTCGACTTTTTGCACATCACTTTGACTCACCAATCCATCATTGTTTTTGGTGACAACAAAATGCGAGTCTGCCCAAGCGGCTACTTGAGGCAAATGAGTCACAACGATTACCTGCGCGTGTTTTGAAAGTTCGTGCAACCGCCTTCCAATTTCAATTGCAGCTTTGCCACCAACTCCAGCATCGACCTCATCGAATATATATGTTCCGATCGGATGGGTAGAAGCAATCACAACTTCTAATGCCAACATAACTCGAGACATTTCCCCACCACTTGCCCCTTTTGCTATTGGCACCAATGGAGCATCTTTGTGAGCTTGTATAAACATGGATATTTCATCACACCCATGGGTTGTAAAGTCTGATTCCTTTGGAGCGTTGTAGTCGGGAGAACTCACTTGAATGACAAAGCGCGCATGAGGCATAGACAAAGCTTGGATCTCCTTTGTGACGGCGTTAGAAAGAGTGTCGGCCGCGTTTAATCGCTTAGCACTCACCTCCTGCGCAGCAGACAAAAGCTTTCTTTTGATCTCTTTTAACTCACTACTTAGTTGATTTAATCTTTCATCGCCACCATTGAGGTCTGCTATTGCATCTGCGCTATTGGCAAATTTAAGGATTAATTCTTTTAGGCTCTCTTCCATATCTTCGGCATTGCCTAAACTGCTAAAACGCTTAATGAAAACTGCCAGTTCGGCCTTGCGTGCGTGCAACGCCTCCAACCTTTGTGGGTCGGCCTCTAATGAACTCACATAAGAATTAAGTGCGATATTTGCATCATCTAAAGTGAAAAAGCTTTCGCTGATTTGTTGATAGATGGCTTCAAGAGAAGAGTCCATCTCCTGTGCCTTTTCTAGGGAACGCTTTGCACGTGCCAGGCCAATCAGCGCTCCGGAATCTTCGCTAGAAATTGCCGTTAGCGCCTCTTGTGTAGACATCCCTAACTCATGGACACTAGATAGACGAGAGATTTCCGAATCGATCTCGCCCATTTCGCCAGCTTTAGGTTTCAACTTACTAAAGGCAGATGAGAACTCCGTTAGCGCTGAAAGCTCCTTTTCTTTATCAGCTATTGCCTTTGTTAATGCGGCAATTCGCGCTTTCATTTCCTGGAAAGATTCCAAAACAGATGTGTAGATTGATAGATCTAATTGCGCAAATCGATCTAGAAGTTCCCTTTGTCTTGAGCTCTTGGAAATACTCTGATTCGCAGATTGTGCATGAATTTCTACAAGATTACTGGCGACCGAGTTGAGCATTGCGGCGGTAACGTTAACGCCGTTGCTCGTAGCTTTGCTCTTACCATCACTACTAACAGTCCGAGTAATGATCAACTGACCATCTTCAACCACAAGGTCCTCAAAAAGGTTTTCTGAATCTTTCGGTACGGCAAATTTTCCACTAGCAACTAGGCGTTCGGATCCCTTTCGAATCAGCGAACTATCTGATTTGCCACCCAGAATAAGATTTAACGCCGTCAGAATCATTGTTTTACCCGCGCCGGTCTCCCCTGACAAAACCGTCAATCCCTTCGAAATCTCCAAGGTAGATTGATCGATAACTCCGATCGAACGAATGGTTATCTCTTCAAGAAATGTACGTTCACTCACCACGCCAGCCTTCAACGGGAAGCTTAAACTTTGCTACAAGTCGATCACTAAACGATGTGTTCTTTAAGTGCGCCAACCTGATAATTCCTGCGTTTTTCGTAACCAAAACCTTATCTTTAGCAACCAACGGAAACTTACGAAGTGCATCGGCCGACAAAAGCGCCTGGGCAGATTCAATACCCACAACTATTTTTGATGTCGGTGAGATCACAAGCGGACGAGAAAAGAGTGCATGAGCTGAAATTGGAAGGACAACTAGAGCGTCAACTTCTGGCCACAGGATTGGTCCACCAGCCGAGAAGGCATAAGCCGTAGAACCCGTAGGCGTTGAGCAAATTAATCCATCACAACCCCATCTTGAGATAGGGCGATTATCTATTTCAAGAAAGAGTTCAACCATGGTTGTCTTCTCGCGCTCAACCGTAACTTCATTGAGCGCCCATCCCGAATCAACAATCTGGCCGTTTCTACTCACTTCATATTTAAGAGTAATGCGTGGATCAATTACATAATTTTTATTGAGAACTGCTGAAATAACATCAGAAATATTCGACTCTTCTACCTCGGATAAGAACCCGACATGACCGAGATTTACACCTAAAAGGGGAATCTGACTTAGATGTGCAACTTCTGCAGCTCGTAGAGTTGTTCCGTCGCCACCTAGGACGATACAAACTTCAATTTCAGGAAGATCTGAGATTTTGACTTTCTTAATTCCGGCGATTTCGACATCGGAAATTGTGAATATATCGAAGGTCCTTGACAAAGATTCTTGAAGTTGAACTGCTGCTGCAACAGCATCTTTGCGAGAGGGATTGCAGACAATAAGTAGATTGCGCATCACTGTGGTCCCTTCGCTATTGCTTCATCGATTGCTTCGAGATCGATTTGCGGTGCACCTCTGCGCAGCCATAGAAAATACTCTACATTGCCTGCTGGCCCGGGGAGAGAACTAGCAGTAACGCCTAATGTTCCTAGCCCAACATCGTATGCCGAATCCGCAACGTCAATGACGGCGGCCTTACGAAGTTGGGGATCGCGGACCACGCCCCCTGCGCCAAGTTTTTCGCGACCCACTTCAAATTGCGGCTTGACCATAACAACAAAGTCCGCGTCAGGTCTGGAAACGGCGGCAAGAGCGGGAAGTACTAACGTTAAAGAGATAAAGGAAAGGTCAGCAACGACTAAATCAATCGGCTCTCCAACCATCTCCCCTGTTAGATGGCGAATGTTTGTGCGGTCTAAAATCGTTACCCGTTCATTTTGTCGAAGTTCCCAGGCCAGTTGACCATATCCAACGTCAACGGCCACAACATGTGACGCGTTCCTTCGCAAAAGAACATCCGTGAATCCACCAGTTGATGCGCCGGCATCCAAACATCTTTTGCCTTCAACCTTCACACCGGAAAAATGGGCCAGGGCGCCATCTAACTTGTGACCACCACGAGAGACAAAATCATCTCGCTCTCCTGCAATTACAATTGATGTTTGAGCATCGACCTGTGTAGCCGGTTTTGTGGCGGGGATCCCGTTAACTAAAACTGAACGTTTCTCAATTAGGTCTGCAGCCACATCTCTAGATCGTGCCAGTTCTCGTCTAACTAACTCAGCATCCAACCTAGTTTTCATTGTTGTGTTTACATACCGTCGATGGATGACAACGCAGTATTTAACTTATTATGTAATTTTTCGAAGCGATCGGCATGATCACTTACATCCATGGAATCAATTTCGCTTAACTCAGCACGAACTTCAGCTACTAAGTTTTCTGGATTAATGTCTGCGGTATTACTCAATGATTCACCATTGAAATTATTCTCCATTATTTCACTTTACCTTTGTTTTCTTTTTAGTCGATGCAGATTGCTTCTTCACCCGAGAGCTCATTACGGTAGATGATGCACGGGACGAAGCTGCTTTTGCCGTCGAGACCTTTTTCACTCTCGAGGTTTTCTTGGGCTTAGTACCCGTCTTCTTTGCGGTTCGATTTGAGGCTCGGGTTGTGGGTCTTAGATTATCGGCACTTGCCAACTCAGCGACCTGTTGCCTGAGGGCTTCAAACTCTCCCCGCTTAATAAATCCCATTTTTGATACGGAGCGTTCTACTTCGTCTTCAATCTTCACCCTTAAAGCTTCTCCACCATCTTTGAGCCAAGTGTTCAGCGAGTCGGCTACATCGGTCGCCGACTTATTTCCTGATGCCAAGTTTTCTGTAAATGATTTAAAGGTTGATCTAAGATCGCTGTTTCTGCTCATAAGGTTAAGCCTACCCAAATACACGGATACTCCCCCTAATTATGCATGAGCGAACTGGGTGAATTAAGCAAAAAACAATAGAAGTTACTAATTACTGCAACTATCCCTCTGCACGTTCTGCTGCATCGGTGGAATCATCAAGATCTAATTGAGCACATTTGCCAAACCAAAGCCTGGATTCTTCGCCTCGCCCAGCGGCATCAAGTGCGTCGGCATATGCATATCGGAGTCGAACTGCCCACTCATCGGTCTCGTTCTTCAATTCCTTGCACGTTAATGTGACAACTGCTGCATCAAACTCACCAAGATCACGGCGCGCTCCGGCCGCAACAATTCTCATTTCGATCTCTTCTGCTTTTGCTAACTTCTTTACGTCCGGTGATCCAGCAAGTGCTATGGCTTTGAGAGGATTTCCTAAGCCGCGTTCGCAGTCAGCCATTACCGGTAGTGATGAGACATCACCCGAAATTCTAAAAGCTGCTCGCAATTCCTTTAGTGCAATTTCAAAATAACCTGCACGGTAAGCAGCATAACCGGCAGTCTCGCGAACTACTGCCAAACGGCCTGCGTGATGAGCAGCAGCGATTCCATGCTTGTGAGCTAGTAAGGGATCACTGTCTTGATACAAATTAATACATACCAAATGACGAGCAACTACTTTTGCATTCTCTGGAGATAGACTCAGCAATTCGGCTCGTACGGATTTTTCTAATTCCTCACCTGTTATTTCTTCAGGAATATCGGGTTCAAATATTCTCGGGCGCAATCGGGATTGTTCTCGTTGGATAGGCGCAGGCCTTGCTCCGCGTGGGTTTGAGCCATCTCTTGTTTGGCGCGGTGCTCCTGCGCGATCAGATGAACCACCTCTGGCTGGTAGATCCTCACGGCGGCGGGATGCATTAGGACCACTTGGTTTTCGTGGTGAATTAGTCGAATCTTTTCGAGGTGGAGTGTTTCTAGATTGACTGTTGGAAGCTCTATCAGGACGTGAATCTCTCTCATCCATGTTCAACACCTCCCTTACTTCGTGTGTTTTTCAAAGTTTGTTTAATAAAAGAAAAAACAGTTAAAAATTTTTTCCTCTTTAATTCTTCTCCGCATTTTCTTCACTTTAATTTTCATCATACAAATTGTATTGATTTAAAGTTTAAAAGTGAGAAATAAAAAAGGGGCGCTGATTAAAGCGCCCCTTTTTATAAAAGAAGTCCGGCGACGTTCTACTCTCCCACAAGGTCACCCTTGCAGTACCATCGACGCTGAGAGGCTTAACTTCCGGGTTCGGAATGGGACCGGGTGTTTCCCTC
>JBIIGW010000043.1:0-7588 GCA_044236295.1 Candidatus Planktophila sp. | reverse complement strand
CCGAAGCGATCTCATCGATGGAGAATCCTGTATATGCAGTTAGTTGCTGCGATCTTGCAAAGATGGTGAAGCCCTTAAGCACCATTCCATCTTTGACTATGTCATCTTCACCTGCGGTCAGTGCAACGAATGCACGGCCACCGCGGTATCTACGTCCGCCAACTCCGATTGCCATAGTGCCCTGCTTACGCAGACTACGGATATCGTCTTGGAAAATCTTTGCTTGCTTATAGGCAAACCAGAGCTGAAATAGCCACATGATTCCAATGAGAATAAACAGTTTGCCTATATTGCTCATGCGCTCTTTACCGCCGATGGTTGTAGTGATTTAACAACGGAGTTAGCACAGGCTAAATCCACAATTAAGGTATCAATTAATCCGGCATTGGCAGCCCCCACCACACCGGATACCTTCTCGGCACCTGATGCAACCCCGATTACGCGTGGGATGTTCTTGATCTCTTCCAAGGTAAGTCCGATGACGCGGCCATCCATGGCAGCAGATAGAGGTGAGCCGTCTTTTTTATAGAAGCGAGCTGCCACATCGCCGGCATAGCTAGAGACCAAAGCCTCACGATCGGCCTTAGAGGTCTTAAATTCAGAAAAGACCATCTCGCTAGATGATGAACCAATTGAGCCGATCCCGACCAGAGCCACGTGTGCACCGCGTGCAAGCTGAAGTGATTTAGCGATGCTTTCCTCTTCCAATAGAGAATCGCGCACCTTGGTGCTGTTAACAACAACTGGAGATAAGAATGGAATGAACTGAGCGTTAAGATTCTTTGCCAAGTTGCGGCCTAACTCTTCTGCGCTGACAGAGGTGCTAACAGATGAGAGTGATCCCATAAGTTGGGTGACTTTAAGCCCCGATAGCGTCTCTGAATGAGCGTTAACCACTGTTGCCTCTAAACCACGGCCCCATGAGATTGCAATAGTTTGGTTATCGCGCAAGTCTTTTAAAAGGGCGCTGGCTGCTGCTCGGCCAATTGTGTTAAGGGTTAAATCGTTGGATTCTGTTGCAATCACCTGAACATCTTTGATCTTAAGCAGTTCTGATAGTTGCTGAGAAAGCGATTCATGCTTGTGAGTAGGTGAAACAACCTTGATCTCAACAAAACCAAAGCGCTTTGCATCAGAGAGCATGCGCGAAACATTCGATCTTGATGTATTAAGTTTGGATGCGACTTGATCTTGTGAGTAGTGGCCTTCGTAATACAGGCGTGCTGCGCGCAGAATTAACTCCGTTTCGCGCTGCTTCACTATCGTCACATCCGTTCATTATTTGAGCAATTACGCTAGTGTGCATTGGTTCACGCTCATAAATCAAGCACATACCCCAAAAATTTAATAACAATTAGTACCGGCCAGTATCAGATTTGAGGCTATTTGCCGGCCGCTAGAGGCCCAGATTGGCTAACTCAACCAGCTCTTTCCTGGCCAAGGTTTTAGCATCCGAGGCTGTATTTGCCCCTACCGCGGCCTTGCCGGCCTGGGCTAATTGCCCGAATGAATGCGCCGTAATTGCCTGGGCGACATCGGTCAGGGTGGCAACACTGCAGGAAAGTGAAGACACACCCATGCCAACTAAAACAGATGCCAGGGTTGGATCAGATGCTGCTTCACCGCAGACACCAACTGGGCAGTTGTTTTTAATTCCGGCCTGTGCAATTTGATGAACCGCGCGCAAAAGAGCTGGCTGCCACGGATCATTAAATCCTGCAAGCGGCGCAGATTCACGATCTGCAGCATGTAGATACTGTCCTAAATCATTTGTACCGATTGAAACAAAGTGGCAGGCCTTTGTAATTTCATCTGCAAGGAAAACTGCTGCAGGAACTTCGATCATTACACCGGCTTTTTCTAAACCATATTCTTTTGCCATTGCAACAAAGTTTTTTGCCTCTTCTGGCAATGTGATCATCGGCGCCATAACCCACACTTCAGCCTTTGTCGCCTTTGCAGCCGCTGCTATTGCCTGTAATTGTGTGCGAAGTAGGTTTTCATGCTTGTTAATTGTTCGATACCCACGAACACCTAATGCTGGGTTTGGTTCATTATCAAATGAAATAAATGCCATTGGCTTATCGGCGCCAGCATCTAATGTTCTGATAATAACTTTTTGACTATTAAAGGGAGTAAACAACTCTGTATAAATTGCTGTCTGCTCTTGAAGTGTTGGAGCATCATTTCGGTCCAAGTACAAAAGCTCTGTACGTAGTAAACCAACACCATCTGCTCCTGCTGCTACTGCAGCAACTGTGTCTTCGATGCGACCAATGTTTGCATAAATTGGAACAACAACATTATCTGTTGTGATGTAGCCATCTTTAGATCTTGTAACAGTTCTTGATTTGCGGGCTTTAATCTTTTCAATTTTGTTTTCTACGGCCGCTTTAACAGTTGAATCCGGATTAAACACAACATCACCTGTTGTTGCATCAACAGCCACCGTTGCATTCGGTGAAGCAATAGCAGCCTGAACAACGCCGGGACAAGCAACAATTGCTGCAATTCCATTTGATCTAGCGATAATTGCAGTGTGGCTAGTTGGCCCGCCACCTGCAGTAACAATTGCCAAAATCTTTTCTGTCTCTAAATCTGCAGTATCTGCAGGTGAAAGGTCTTGTGCAATAAGAACAGTTGGAACATCAAAATGTGGAATCTCTGGGTAAGAAATCCCTGCAATCTCACACAGCACTCGATCTCTGATATTTGCAACATCGCTCACGCGCTCTGCTAAATAACCACCAGATGCAGTCAATAACTCTTGAAAAACCTCAGTTGCTTTAACCATTGCATAACTAGCTGTACGGCCGCCTGCGATAAACGCTGCTGCCTCTTCTGCAATAGCAGGATCAGTTGCTATCTCTGCCATTGCAATCAAAATCTCATGGAGCTCTCCAGTAGTGCGAGCAGCACGCGCATCTAGATCTGCGCCCACTCGCTTAATGGCAGCCGTTAATGCCTGTGTTTCTTGTTCTGCGCTTAACTGTGATTGCTGTGCATCTGCAACTGGAATATCAGTGTTGAGTAAAAAGAATGGGCCAATTGCTGCACCAGAACTTGCAGGTATACCAGTGAGCATTTTGTGTGGATGTCCTTCTGTTTGGGTTGTTTGGGTTGTTTGGGTTGTTGGGAGCTTCTATAGGGAAGCGATGAGAGCATCTAAAAGTAGTGCACCATCATAAAAGTCACAGAAGTTTAGATCAATAGTCAACGAAATATTTTTTGTGCTCTCGCTGTCATAACCAATGGTGAGTGATGTAACTTGATTTGGGAAAAGTAACGGAGTCGCAGAGCTCATGGAATATGTGGTCAGATCAAAAATAGTTGTAGTTCCACCACTTAACATTGCAATTGGGACTTTGCCATTTTTAGCAGCATCAGAAGTAGTTGTAACAAGCGTTCGCAGTTGATCAATATTGATTAGGTCGGGATCCCTAAAGACAGGAAGCGCACTTCCGTATTTGGATTCAATAATTAAGGAAACGCCAATATGTTGGTGGGCTGCTAGATCTGGGCGTCCTCGCAAAACTTTAGCCCAAGCAGAGATCAACTGCGCGTGATCAAAGTTTGAATTAGCGCGGCGATTAAATGAAGCTTGAGCGATACCGCAAGTCAATTCAATTCCCTTAGCGATAAGGGCTTTGTTTGCAGCCTGACGTTTTAATACGGCTGGATCTAATTGGGCAGAATTTACATCTGAGAATGTGATTGTTCGATCCGGCCCAGTTGGATGCACAGTGCGAAGATCAATTCCACGATTAGCTGCTTCTACTCGAGCTTTAGGTACAGCCTTAACAGATGTGTTAACAATTATTGGTGCAGCAACTGGTGCAGGAGTAATGACGGGTGCAACAGGTGCTGCAACAGGAGGGGGAGTTGGTGCGACTGGTTGCACAACTGGCGCAGCAACAACTGCTGCAACAGGAGCCGGTACAACTGGCGCAGCAACAACTGGTTCTGCCACCGGTGCTGCAACAACAGGAGCAGCAGTATCGCCACCAAAATCAAAGGCCATAACCTCTGTTTCAGTCAGCATGATCAAAACTGGTTTACCGATTTCAATCACATCACCTGGCGTACCAACTAAAGTTTCAATAACACCATCTGCTGGTGCTTCAACTTCCATGTCGATCTTGTCGGTCATTACTTCAAATAAAACATCACCAGATTTAACCTGATCGCCAACTTTTACATGGAAAAGCAAAAGCTCTCCAGTTTCCATGGTCATGCTCATCTTGGGCATAACAACGGGATATTTGAAACTCATCGCCAGTTTTTAACAATCTCTCGGGCTGCAGCTTCGATATCTTCAATTTGAGGAACAGCAGCTTTTTCCAACTGTGGTGCATATGGAATAGGAATATTCATTCCCGCCAACCGCTTAATTGGTGCGATAAGTGAGCCAAATGATGAAGAACCAGCCATCTGCGCAATAACTTCATTGATAAATCCTGCGTGAGCTGGACCTTCTTGAACAACCATGAGGCGACCAGTTTTTTCAACTGACTCATACACAGGTTGCATATCAAGTGGTGAAATAGTTCGTGGATCAATCAGCGTGATGGAGATACCTTCTGCTGCTAATTTCTCACAGACTTCATAACTCTTATTGACCATAATTCCTGTTGCAACAATTGTTAAATCTTTTCCTTCACGAACAACTTTGGCAACTCCCAAAGGAATTCGCTCGGCACCTTCTGGCACAGGATCTCTACCTGGAATCTTGTAGAGGAGTTTGTGCTCTAAGAAAATAACAGGGTTTGGATCATCAATTGATGCAAGCAGTAATCCCTTTGCATCTGCAGGGTTAGATGGCACTACAACTTTTAATCCAGGCACTGATGCAAACCATGGCTCTAGATTTTGTGAGTGTTGAGCAGCAGCACCTGTTCCAGAACCTTGCGGTGTGCGCAAAACCATTGGCACGTGTAGCGCTCCACCTAACATGAAGTGAATCTTTGCTGCCTGGTTTGCAATTTGATCCATTGCTTGTGCGGTGAAATCTGAAAATTGAATTTCAACAATTGGACGCATTCCAGAAAGTGCGGCACCTACTGCTGCGCCAACAATTCCAAGCTCTGCAATAGGAGTATCTAATACGCGCTCAGATCCATAGCGGTGGTACATATCTCCGGATACACCAAATGCGCCGCCATAAATTCCAACATCTTCGCCGAGTAAAAATACTTCTGGGCGCTCATCAAATGCGATGCTCATTGCTTCGCGAACAGCTTCTGCCATAGTTAACATGCGATCGCTCATGCTGACACCTTCTTAAATACTGCATCTAGTAAGCCAGCAGGGTCAGCAGCTTTTGCTTTCACTGCTTCATTTACTGCGGCGACAATCGCATCTGTTGCCTCTTGTTGAATGCCGTCGCACTGCTCTTGAGTCAATTTCTTTTGCTTGATCGCGCGGGCAATAAATTTTGGAATGGGATCTAGAAGACGCCACTCTTCGATCTCTTCTTTTGTTCGATACAAGTTTTTATCAGAGCGAGAGTGACCTTTCCAACGGTATGTCTCGGCAACAATGAGCGTTGGTCCTTCGCCTTTTCGTGCGCGTTCTACTGCGATCTGCGCAGCTTCATAGACTTCTACAACATCATTTCCATTTACATTCACGCCAGGGATTCCATATCCCTTGCCGCGATCGGCCAAGTTATCGATTGCAAATGCTTTCTCTGTCGATGACGACATTCCATACTTATTGTTTTCACAAAACAAAATCATTGGCAGTTTCCAGATTGCAGCCAAGTTTGCCGCTTCATGGAAAGCTCCCTCATTCATCGCGCCATCTCCAAAGAATGAAACAGCAACTGTTCCCTTTTTCATCATTTTGGATGCGAGCGCTGCCCCAGCTGCGATTGGAATTCCGCCACCTACAACACCGTTTGCGCCAAGGTTTCCTGTTTCAACATCTGCGATGTGCATAGATCCACCGCGACCACCGCAGTAACCGATCTCTTTTCCAAGAAGTTCTGCAATCATGCGTGTTAGGTCTGCACCTTTTGCAATGCAGTGACCATGTCCGCGGTGTGTAGAAGTAATTTGATCCTGAATTGTTAGCGCCATACACATACCTGTTGGTGATGCTTCTTGACCGATTGATAAGTGCATCGTTCCGTGCATCATTCCGCGGCCAAATAAATCTTCTACCGCCTCTTCAAACTTTCTAATGCGGCACATGTATAACAATGCATGGCGTGCATTTTCAGTTGAAGCCAGTGGATGGCCCATCAGTAGGGGATTTGCGCTCATTTTCTAACCTTCACATTTGTTCACATCACTGAGTAGATGTTCCTATTAAACACTACCCGTGCTCCCGTTACGATAGCCCAATGAAAGAATTTCGCTCAGTTGTGGCAGCTGCCGTAGGCCTGCATGCTCGTCCAGCCGCTCTTTTTGCATCTACTGCAAAGGGTTCGGGAAATACCGTCCGTTTAGCAAAGATTGTTGACGGTACGCCAACTACGCCAGTTGATGGCGCAAGTGTCTTACGAGTGATGACACTCGGAGTTAAATGCGGCGATGAAGTACTTGTAACAGTTGAGGGTGAAAGCGAAGAAGAAACTTCTGCCAAGTTACAAGAAATCGTTGAGAGTAACGATCATTGAATTCTAAATTACGAACCGGCATAGGAGTAGATGCTCACCAATTTGGTGATAGCGGGCCACTTGCGCTCGCAGGTTTGGTTTGGCCAGAAACAAAAAAACTAGTTGGACATTCAGATGGCGATGTTGTCTCACATGCAATCTGTGATGCCGTTTTATCTGCCTGCCAACTAGGAGATGTCGGAAGTTTTTTTGGAGTCGATAAACCAGAAATGGCAGGTGCATCTGGTGTTGCAATGATCTCTGCGGTGAGAGATTTTGTCACTGCAAAGGGTTTTGTTGTAAATAACACTGCTGTGCAGATTGTTAGCAACTCACCAAATATTTCATCTAGAAGGCAAGAAGCTCAAGATGTTTTAACAAAAGCTTTAGGTGCACCTGTCTCTGTTTCAGGAACAACGTCAGATGCCATGGGTTTTACAGGCCGCGGTGAAGGTGTGTATGCAATTGCAACTGCTTTGGTGCAGATCCCGTGACCCTACATTTATATGACACTGCCTCACGTGAAGTAAGTGAGTTTAAATCACTCAAGCCTTCAAAGGTGTCGATTTATGTTTGCGGAGCAACAGTGCAGGGCCCGCCACATATTGGCCATGTTAGATCCGGAGTTAACTTCGATATTTTGAGGCGATGGTTAATTAAATCTGGATACGACGTTACTTTTGTTAGAAACGTTACAGATATTGACGACAAGATTTTGCATACTGCAAAGCATGATGAAATGCCTTGGTGGGCAGTTGCAATGAAATATGAGCGGGTTTTTACTGCGGCTTATGCGCAATTAAACATCTTGCCGCCAACATATGAGCCACGTGCCACTGGGCATATCACCCAGATGATTGAACTGATGCAAAAGCTAATCGATAACGGCGCCGCATATGCTCCAGGTAATGGTGATGTTTATTTAGAGGTTCGAAAACTAAAGAGCTATTTAACATTGTCTCGGCAGAACATAGATGACTTGCAAGC
>JBIIGW010000042.1:0-7863 GCA_044236295.1 Candidatus Planktophila sp. | reverse complement strand
ATGCTTGATTCAAATACTTTTGATCTTAAGAAGATTTCAACACAGGTTGAGGAGGAAAAGTAATGGATGCCTCCAATTATCTTTACATTTCTGCTCTTCTATTTACTATTGGCGCCGTAGGTGTTGTGGTTCGCCGTAACGCCATTGTTGTCTTTATGTGTATTGAATTGATGTTAAACGCTGCCAATTTATCTTTTGTTACGTTTTCAAGAATTAATGGAAATCTTGATGGACAAGTAATGGCGTTTTTTACAATGGTAGTTGCAGCTTGTGAAGTAGTGGTGGGACTAGCCATCATCGTTGCAATATATAGATCCCGCCGTTCTGCATCTGTAGATGATGCAAGTTTGTTGAAGAGATAGTTATGGGTATTTCAACTAGCTTGGTGTATTTGATTGGGCTTCCATTTGCAGGGGCAGCGATTCTGCTCTTGGGTGGTCGTCGTACAGACAAGTGGGGGCATCTTTTAGCAACTGCTTTATCGGGATCATCTTTTGCCCTAGGCGCGTATCACTTAATTCAGATGGTCAATCGCCCAGCCGAAATGCGTCCAACATCCCAAAAGCTCTTTGAGTGGATCTCTGTTGGAAGTTTTAACGTTGACGCCGGATTGCTTCTTGATCAGTTATCAATCTGTTTCGTCCTACTAATTACGGGTGTTGGCACACTTATCCATATTTATTCAATTGCATACATGTCAGAAGATCGCGATCGCCGCAGATTCTTTGCATACCTAAATCTATTTATCGCAGCGATGCTGCTATTGGTTTTGGGTGATAGTTACTTAAGCCTCTATGTTGGTTGGGAGGGCGTTGGTCTTGCCTCTTACCTTTTAATCGGTTTCTGGAATCAAAAACCTGCGTATGCGACTGCATCTAAAAAAGCTTTTGTTATGAACCGCATTGGAGATATGGGTCTTTCACTTGCGATCATGATCGCATTTGCCACCATGGGGACTGTCTCATTTTCCGGAGTTGCAGAACATGCCCACCACACGTCTGAAGCTGCATTAACTGCAATGGGAGTTATGTTGCTAGTTGCTGCGGCCGGAAAGTCGGCGCAGTTTCCATTGCAAGCGTGGCTCGGAGATGCAATGGCCGGACCAACACCGGTCTCAGCGTTAATTCACGCTGCAACAATGGTTACTGCTGGCGTCTATCTGATTACGCGTTCTAACTTTGTTTTTGACGCAGCTCCAACTGCGCAGTTACTCGTTGTAATTGTTGGTGCGATAACTCTGATCTTTGGTGCACTAATTGGTACGGCAAAAGATGATATTAAAAAGGCGCTAGCAGCTTCGACGATGTCACAGATCGGTTACATGATTTTGGCAACTGGTTTAGGGCCAATTGGATACGCATTTGCGATCATGCATTTGATTACACATGGATTCTTTAAAGCAGGAATGTTCCTAGGTGCGGGTTCTGTTATGCATGGAATGAACGATGAAGTGAATATGCGCAAATATGGTGCGCTCAGACATTTCATGCCAATAACTTTTATTACTTTTGGAATTGGTTATCTAGCAATCTTGGGTGTTCCACCATTTGCAGGCTTCTACTCCAAAGATATGATCATTGAGTCCGCATTTAACTCTGGCGGAATGCAAGCTATTTTTCTAGGTTCACTCACATTGATCGGTGCGGCAATAACTGCCTTTTATATGACTCGAGTGATGATTCTGACTTTTGCCGGTACAAAGCGCTGGGATGAAGGTGTTGAACCACATGAATCACCATGGTTGATGTGGTTTCCAATGGCAGTTTTGGCAGTTGGTTCTGTGACATCTGGATACTTGCTCTATCACGACAAAGCTTTGTATAAGTGGCTGAGCCCATTATTTGAAGATCATGGTGAACATGAAGAACTGCTCAAGCCAATTGTTGTCTCTGCACTGGCTCTAACAATGGTTGCAATTGGTGTTTCAATCGCTGTCTATAAGTACATGCGTGAGAATGTAGATTCAATTGCACCGATTGATGTTTCATTTGTTACAAAGTTTGTTCGTAAAGATCTCATGCAAGATCAGTTCAATGAGAAGTTCTTTATGCGTCCAGGTCAGTTACTTACTAAGGGACTGGTCAAAATTGAAGATGTTGTTGTAGATGGCTCTGTTCGTGGGGTGGCAAGAATGGCCATTGGTTCTGGCTCTGGCCTACGCGGATTACAGAACGGTTTTGTTAGAAGTTACGCTGCTCTAATTTTGATTGGCGCACTTGCATTGATTGCTGCAATTTGGGTGGTGGTTTCATAATGAATTGGTTAACTTTATTGATGTTCTTGCCATTAGTTGGCGCTGCCGTTGTTTCGGTTTTGCCCAAGGCAAACGAAAAAGCTGCAAAGCAGGCTGCTTTCATCACAACAATTGCCGTATTGCTCGTGACAATTGGGATGACATTGAGTTTTGAACGCGAAAACGTGGAACTTCAATTTGTTGAAAAATACGCCTGGATCCCAAGTTTTGGAATCAATTTTGCGGTGGGGATCGACGCAATTGCATTAGTGCTTATTTTAATGTCAACTATTTTGGCGCCAATCGTTGTCCTTGCTGGTTGGAATGAAGCACACGGTGGACGTTGGAGTGTAAAAACTTTCTATATTTTAATTTTAGTTCTTGAGACCATGATGATCGGTGTTTTTGCAGCAACAGATGTTTTCTTGTTCTATGTGATTTTTGAAGCGATGTTAATTCCTGTCTACTTCTTAATTGGAGGATATGGAACAGGCGAACGCTCTGCAGCAGCAGTTAAGTTCTTGATTTACAGTCTTGTCGGAGGATTATTGATGCTTGCCTCAATAATCGCGCTTTACGTTATGTCTGGTGATCAATTTGGACATTCATTTGATATTAATGAGCTATCTCAATTGCAAATGAGCTCTACAACTCAAAATCTATTGTTCCTAGGATTTTTTATCGCATTTGCAATCAAGGCTCCAGTCTGGCCATTCCATACTTGGCTACCTGACGCAGCAGGATCGGCATCTCCAGGAACATCGGTTCTACTTCTAGGAGTTCTAGATAAAGTTGGAACATTTGGAATGATTCGTTATTGCTTAACGCTATTTCCTGAAGCCAGCAAAACCTTCACACCACTGATTTTAATTCTGGCTGTTATATCCATTCTCTACGGAGCATTCCTTGCAATTGGCCAAAAAGATATCAAGCGTTTGATTGCCTATACGTCAATCTCTCACTTTGGATTTATCACACTTGGAATTTTTGCAATGACTACGCAAGGTCACTCTGGCGCAGTTCTTTACATGTTCAACCACGCTTTTTCAACGGCGGCCTTGTTCCTAGTCGCGGGGTGGATGATTTCACGTCGCGGATCTTCGACAATTTCTGATTTCGGTGGCTTGCAACGTGTCACTCCAATAATGGCGTGGACTTTCTTCTTTGCAGGACTTTCGTCTCTAGCTCTACCTGGACTCTCAAGCTTTGTTAGTGAATTTTTAGTTTTGGTGGGAACTTTCACTAGGTATCCAGTTCATGCAGTCATTGCAACATTTGGAATAGTTCTGGCAGCACTTTATATTTTGATTCCAGTTCAAAAAGCTTTACACGGTCCAACTACGCCGGGTAATGAAAACTTAAAGGATTTAAATCTTCGCGAAAAAGTTGCTATCGCGCCCGTTGTAGCAATCATTGTGGTTTTGGGCTTCTATCCATCACCTTTGCTAAAGATAATTAATCCAGCAACCACAAACATTATTTCCCAATTAGGTTTCACTGATCCAGTTCCAAGCATTGAGGACAAGTAATGACTTTTACATCGCCAGTACTTTCATATACGTTGCTTTCACCGATGCTTATTTTGCTCGGGGGAGCGCTAATCGGTGTTTTAGTTGAGGCTTTTGTCTCTAAGGCTAAGCGTCCTATTGTTCAATTAACACTTGCACTTGGTGTTTTAACTCTTGCTCTATTTCAAGTTTGGAATATTCGAGGCGAACAGTCCCTAACACCAGCAATGGGATCGATCATCATTGATGGCCCAGCAGTTCTTTTGCAGGGCAGTATTTTGATTATTTCAATCATTGCAATTCTGTTAATTGCAGATACAGAACATTTCACGGCACTTCCTGCTGCATTACCTGGTTCTGAAGAAGAACGTAGAGCTATTGCAATGGGAACCCAGGTCACCGAGGTATACCCACTGACATTGTTTGCAGTCTCTGGAATGTTGATGTTCCCAGTTGCTGGAGATCTGATCACATTGTTTGTTGCATTAGAGATGCTCTCACTGCCTCTTTATCTTATGGCTGGTTTGTCTCGCCGTCGTCGATTGGCGTCACAAGAGTCAGCGTTGAAGTATTTCTTGCTGGGTTCATTCTCATCTGCATTCTTTTTATTCGGAGCAGCATATTTATATGGGTACTCAGGCTCATTAGATTTTGCCGGCATCCAAGCCTCTGTAGTTGGTGGAAGCGGAAACGATGTTCTACTTCTTATCGGAATTGCATTTTTATCAATCGGCCTCCTCTTTAAAGTTGGAGCAGTTCCATTTCATTCATGGGCACCAGATGTTTATCAAGGTGCACCAACTCCTGTAACAGCATTTATGGCAGCTGCAACAAAGGTTGCAGCCTTTGGTGCGATGCTGCGAATCTATTACACAGTATTTGCAAATGCCCAATGGTCTTGGTCGCCAGTGCTAACTGCAATCGCAGTGATCACGATGCTACTGGGATCTCTTGTGGCGGTAACACAACGTGATGTTAAAAGAATGCTTGCCTACTCTTCTATTGCCCATGCAGGCTTTTTGCTAACAGGTGTTATTGCACTCAATAAGTCTGGATTAGATGCAACAATTTTCTATCTATTTGCATACGGAATCACAACTGTAGGTGCGTTCGCAGTTGTCACTCTTGTTCGTGATTCATCCGGTGAAGTAACCGATCTAAACCGCTGGAAGGGTCTTGGAAAACGCTCTCCATTTGCCGCTTCAACATTTGCATTCTTCTTACTTGCCTTTGCCGGTATTCCACTAACAAGCGGCTTTATTGGAAAGTTTTCGATCTTTTCAGCTGCATATGAAAGTGGTGCAACTGGACTTGTACTTGTAGCAATATTTTCAAGTGCACTTGCTGCATTTTTCTACATTCGCGTTATCGTTTTAATGTTCTTTAGTGATGCCAGTGAAGATGGAACTGGAGTTGAGATTCCTTCGATCCTTACAAGATCAGTCATTGTGGCATCTGCTGCAATCACATTAATACTTGGTGTTTATCCAACCCCGATCATTGACTTCATTTCAGATCTAGCAACTTTCATTCGCTGATGTCTACCTTTGGGATTCCAAATATTGCGCCAGATCTTGAAGCGCATTTAGTTGCCCGAATGGCAGAAGTTGAGTCCTTACTGCGAAGTCACACAAGAAGTGAGTATCCATTTGTAGATGAGACCGCCCACCATTTGGTCTCAGCTGGCGGAAAGCGATTGCGTCCTTTGCTCACTCTGCTTACATCACAATATGGCGACCCAACTGGTCAGGAAATAATCGCAGCAGCTGTTGCGTGTGAGATTACACATTTAGCGACTCTCTATCACGATGATGTAATGGATGAGGCTCCACTACGACGTGGAGTAGAAAGTGCCAACATGCGATGGGGAAATACAATTGCGATTTTAACGGGCGATTTTCTCTTTGCTAAGTCATCTGATCTTTTAGCCGACCTTGGCCCAGCTGCCGTACGTTTACAGGCGCGAACATTTGAACGACTTGTCATAGGCCAGATCATGGAAACACAAGGACCAAATCCAGGGCAAGATCCTCTGGAACATTATTTAAAGGTTGTTGCAGATAAAACAGGTTCACTAATTTCTGCCTCTGCGCGATATGGCGCCATGATCTCTGGTGCACCAAAAGATATTACTGAGACCGTAACAGTCTTTGGTGAAAAAATAGGAGTCGCTTTCCAGTTGGCAGATGATGTTATTGATATTGCAAGTGAATCAAATCAATCTGGAAAGACCCCAGGAACAGATCTACGTGAAGGCGTCCCGACGCTAGTAACTCTCAATGTCATGAAATCTACAGATTCTGCCGACTCTGAACTTAAGCAGCTTTTGGCCGGTCCAATAGAAGATGAATCAACTGTTCAACAGGTTTTAGTTGAACTAAGAACCCACAAAGCGTTGGATGAATCACGTATGCAATTACATGAAATTGCTAAGCAAGCACGTTTGGCTCTCGGGCCGCTGCCAGTTAATGATGCAACAGGGGCTTTAATGTCTTTATGCGACGCTGTTATTGATCGATCTGTTTGATCTAATCAAATCTGCAGCAAGTGCGATGAGCGCAATCCAAATAATAAAGAAACCGATCCAGCGAGAAGTCGGCATCGCTTCGTGATAGATCCACACACCACAAGAAAACTGCAAAGTTGGCGTGATGTATTGAAGAAGACCTATCGTTGTAAAAGGCAAGCGATTAGCGGCGCCATTAAATAGAAGTAGCGGAATTGCAGTTACTGCCCCCGCACTCATCAATAGCAAGGTCAGTCCCCAACCATTTCCGAACTGACCAGTTCCTTGGTTCCCAAGAAAAACTAGATAAGCAAGGTAAAAGAATGCAGAAATAAAGGTCTCAATAGCCAAGCCTTCTAGGGCTCCAAGGCCTAGCTGCTTTTTAATCAAGCCATAACTACCCCACGATAAAGCTAATCCCAGAGCAATCCATGGAAGTCGGCCATATGCAATCGTTAGAACCGAGACCCCAACTGTTGCAACCGAAACAGAAACCCATTGCAATGGGCGGAGCTTTTCTTTGAGTAAAAAGACACCAAAACCAATTGTGATTAGCGGATTAATGTAATAACCCAAAGACGCTTCAACTACATGGCCATTGTTTGTTGCCCAAATATAAATTAGCCAGTTGATTGAGATCAGCAAAGATGTTGCAAAGAGTTTGGCTGCAACTTTTGGTCGCTTGAGGGTCACTAAAGTTTCCTTTAGTGCTTTTGTGGCAAACAAAACTATGATGCAAAAAACCAGAGTCCAGACCGCACGGTGGGAGACAATCTCTAATGGATTAGCTGGTTCAAGTAAGGGCCAGTACAAAGGGAATAATCCCCAGAGTGAATAGGCACTTATGCCAAATAAAAGACCGAGCTTGTTTTTAGTCAATTATCTAAAGTTCGTGAATTGAACTGCGAAATCCCAGCCACCATCTTTAATCATTGCCATGGTCTCTTGCAGATCATCTCGACTTTTTGATGTTACGCGCAGTTCATCGCCTTGAATTTGGGTCTTAACAGATTTTGGACCGTCATCACGAATCTTCTTTGCGATCTTCTTGGCATTTTCAGTTGAGATACCCTCTTTTAACGGTGCTGCAATTTTATAAATTTTGCCCGATAGCTGAGGTTCACCGGCATCCAAATGCTTAAGCGAGACACCACGCTTGATCATTTTGTCCTTAACTACATCAAGTGCTGCCTTGGCGCGCTCTTCTGTGTCGGCTTCAATTAATATCTTTTCACCTTCAAGTTCAATTTTTGATCCTGTGTTTTTAAAATCAAAACGTGTATCAATTTCTCTGACTGCTTGATTAATCGCATTGTCTAACTCCATACGATCGATCTTTGAAGTTACGTCGAAACTGCTATCTGCTGCCATTTTTGCGGCTCCTTCGCTCATAAAGGCGGACCCAAACAACTGGGTTTTGATGCCTACGTGCGTAAGGTATCCTTTCCCTTCGCACAATCCATAATTGCCGCAGTACTTGTTCGACCTTGGCGGGTTGCCCGAGCGGCCAATGGGAGGGGACTGTAAATCCCCCGGCTCTGCCTTCGAAGGTTCAAATCCTTCACCCGCCACCATCTTTTTCTTGCATCTGGTTCGCAAGTCGACAACTGCCAAAC
>JBIIGW010000040.1:0-7937 GCA_044236295.1 Candidatus Planktophila sp. | reverse complement strand
CGAACTCCCCGGTCACTTGCTCTATGTCAGCCTTCCCCTTGCTGACGTAGAACTGTTATCCGAGGAGTTCGTACCCGTAAAATAAGCGTTCTTGAAGCGATAATCAACTAAGCATCGCGCTGTTTTTAGGTTGACAAAGCATGATTTCTTCAGATAAAGGCTTATTTGTTTCAACATCCAAAAAGAAATCACCGCAGATTTCTCTCAATCTCTCAATGTTTAGTTGAGAGATGACCTATTCTTTTTCTTATGCAGCAATCGGATTACTCGGCAGAATCTTCAGTGGAGAAAACACTAGAAGAATCCACCTTGCCTGGAATAACAGAAGGTGAGATCGTCGTAATCCGTTCTAGTCGAAGAAAGAAAAACATTTCGGCCTATCGACAAGGGGGCCGAATCGTCGTTTCGATCCCAGCCAGAATGAGCAAAGCCGATGAACGGGCGATGGTTCCAGAAATGGTGGCGAAGATTCGCGCCCAAGAGGCCGTTGCAACGATGAGTGAAGAGAGTTTGCAGATTCGAGCTGGCCAATTGCTCACTGAGTTTGCTCCAGAGATATTGCAACGGCCCGCTTCGGTCAATTGGAGGGCGATGCGCGAGCGCTGGGGCTCTTGTACGGGGATAGATCGATCCATTCGCATTTCAGATCGCTTGAAGGGGGCGCCAGAGTACGTCTTGGATTATGTCCTCTTCCATGAAGCCATCCATTTGGAGTTCTTCGACCATGGTGAACAGTTCAAGCAGCTTTTGGCCCGTTTCCCCCTGGAGGCGCAGGCTGAGGCCTATTTGCAGGGCTATGAGGCGGCCGAAAACGCGCTCACAGCCCCAGAGGCCCTAAAAAAACTCCTAAATAAGGGTGCGTAATTACGCTTAATCAAGCGTGGGGCGAGTAATCTCGTACTAGAGCGCCTACCCCATAAGGGGAGCATCCCGATGGGATCGTAAGCGTCGATAGGAGGAAAGCAATGACAGCAGAGACATATAAGGGTGACGCTTACTGCGTTAAGTGCAAGGAGAAGCGTGATTTCGAAGGAACTGTAAAGGTTTCCGAGTCCGGCCGTCGCATGGCACAGGGTATCTGCCCAGTGTGTGGCACCAAGGTCAATCGCATTCTTGGAAAAGCCCAGTAATTAAATTTCATTGTGCTTAAACCAGCCTTAGCTGGTGGGCACATGTCTAGCGTTCCAAAAGAGCCTCGCATCTAATTAGGTGCGGGGCTCTTTTGCGTTAACTTCAAATTACTCATTGTGATCTAGAAGCGTTTAATTCCACAGATTTCATGACCCATCCAAAATAGGCGCTCGCAGTTGCCACTCTTGGGCACATGCAAACATTTATAGATGTTGAAGAAAAAAACACAGATAGCTCTAAAGATAATTCACCCGCTAAAAAAGTAAATGTAGCGGGCAAGCGGATTAGGAAAAGTAAACCTGCGCCAATTACTCGGATTTCGATCGAAGAAGTATTAGTCGATCAGATTCAAGAAAGCAGACCTCGACTCAAATCAGGGGTGCATATAAGCAAAGCAGATCCTAAACAAAACCGTCCCTTTGTTGTTGCCGCAGCCCAAACTGCAGTGTCAATCTCACATCCCGGAGCAAGAGCGATAGTGGCAAAATTTGATGGATTCCATAGCCCATCTCAGATTAGTGAAGAGCTAAAGGCTCCTATTGATGTTGTTGAACAAGTGATCAATAAATTGTTAGCGGCGCAACTTCTCGATGTAAAAAATACAAAGATCAAACTTCATAATCGCTTTCAGTCTCCAATTGCAGAAAGAGCCGCTCATACTGAAGATCAAACCAACGATGCTTTTTTTCGCCAACTCCAACTCAGAATGGCTCCAGAGCTAAGTCAAACAACATGGATAGAAAATATCGTCGATGGTGGAGTTGAAATCCTCTCTGCAAGACAGTCCTTTGGAATTGAAATACATGGAAACAACCGAGTTGCAACTTTGATATTTGCGGGGCTACTGGCAAGCGGAGTTTCAAATACTAAGTTCTCGCTTGCATCACGACTAGAAAATCAATCCATTGGAGATACCGATTTGGGCACAGGTGTTTTACGTATTAATGATTTTGGGTTGGGATATAAATCGAGAGTAGAGGAATTAGCTCGTGAATGGTCGCTTTTCCCCACTGCAATTAAAGGTGCAGTCAACACATCCGAACCGGCTATTTCTGAGAGAAATTTACGAGTCATAGTTGGAAATTTTCAACCAGAGCTAGTGCAGCAATTAATGCGAGATAAATCAGATCACCTCTTTGTGGGTGAGTTGATTGGGGGTGCAGCGCTGTGTGGACCATTAGTTATCCCTGAGCAATCTCCTTGTCACCAATGTTTAGTGTTAATTCGTTCTGAACAATTTGGAGTTGAAGAATTAGTCTCTCTGACACCACTAAGCGACGAACCACCTGTATCTATCGCATATCAACTGGCTGGTCTTGCGATTGCTTCAATTTTGAGATTTATCGATACTGGTCGAAGCACTCTTACTGCAAGCCAAATGAGATTTAACTACTCAGCTGAACCAGAGTCAGAGGCAATTAGATTCGCTCGCCATCCTGCTTGCCCGTGTAATTGGAGTTGATCACGTTATCCACATTAATTGGATCTGGTTAACGATCACATGATTAATTCAAGAGAATCGGAGAACTTCTAATCGAGAAACCATAGGGGAAAACAACATGATAAATCTTTTTAATTCAATAGCCTCTGCTGAAATGCGATTTCAACAAAAACTTTCACGAACCTATGATCAATTTTTTGAACGTTTGAAAGATGATCGCGGCGATGTACCTGGATGGGTCTTAGTCGTACTAATGACAACTGGGCTTGTGACTGCAATTTGGACGATAGCCGCTCCACGTTTATCGGCTATTTTGAAGAATTCATTGGATTCAATGAATGGTATTCGCTAAAGAATTTGAGCGCATAAAAAAAGCTTTTGCCCGTGAAGATGCAAATGTTGAAAGTGCGCTGGTTCTCATTCCCTTACTCATTCTATTTTTGATGGGTGCACAGATTATTGTTGCCACAAACCTTAGAAATTTAGACATGGCTATGGCTCAAGGTGATGCTGCTTCACGAGCTATTTCACGTGAATTCATTCCTACGGATCAGATCTTTGAGGTAGGTGGGCGAATTGAAAAAATCAGAATTTTAGTCACTCGCAGAACTCATGCTTTACCTCAAATTGTTCCAGGTTTGATGGAACAACTTGGAGGCAATCCTGTCGCTGATGTTGTAGGGGTATCAGTAATTGAACCGTGATCAACTTTTAAATCCGAGACGCAATGAGCCCACATATCAAATTATTTTTGTTGAAAAAATCAAGGTTCGATATAAATCCCTCTTTGAAAAACTTCAATCAGATTCAGGAAGTGCAATTGTTGAGTTTGTTGTCCTAGCCGTTCCATTATTCATTCCAATATTCCTATATCTCAACAATTTTTCATCCGTGAGCGGTAATGAAGAGATTGCTCGGGCAATGGCGCGTGAAGTTCTTCGAGTTTATGTCATTAGTGAAAATGACTCTGCCGCGCAGGAGCTTTCAACCAGAGCATCATTTATTTTAGCTAAGCAGTGGAATTTATCTGATGTTGAAATTTCATCAATACGGAACTCACTCGAGTGCAGTGCCAGTCCTTGTCTTACCGCAAATGGAAAAATCCGATTAACTGTGAGTTTTACTGATGACGCAACGGGACGAAAGATTTCTGCATCTGCTCAAGAGCATTTGAGCCCATGGCTATAGGTTCCAAGATCTCAAGAAGAGTAAAGAATGATTCTGGATCACTTTCTGTTGTCGTCATAGGTCTTTTCGTTATCACAGTAGCTTCCCTCATGGTGATGACAGATATTGGAACAATCATGGTTGCAAAGCGCTCATTAGCTCAAGCAACTGAAGCAGCCGCACAGCGAGGAGTTCATTCTTTGGATAAATCCTCTTACTATCAAGGTAAAGGGACCATGTTTACTGTTCCATTAGCGATCGCTACACAAAGAGAACACCCTTCAATACCAATTGATTGTGACAAGGGTGGGTTAGAAGTGCTCCTAGAGCTAAATTCATGGAGTAATGATGAAAGCAATTTGAAGCACAGATTTTTAAGCAGCATTCAACTGACAGGTTTTGAATGTGATGGTCAGAACTTAGAGATTAAAACCCAATCTAAGGTAGATCTTCCATTTAGAGTTCCATTTTCTTCGACAACATCCGTCACTCTCCACGCATCAGCAGGCGTTACAAATCAGGTGCAAGAAGGCTTTTACCTATTTGGATTTCGTATTCACTAACTCGCAATCCAGAACGAGCACTGGGTATCCTTAGGCCATGGCCGCGCGCGAGTATCAATTAGAGATAAACGCCACTGATGCGACCCTTGTTTCAATTGAAAAAGTCTTGGACTTACCTAAACTCAGAAAACAAGCAGATGAGTTGGAAGTTGAAGCTGGTGTTCCCAATCTTTGGGACGATCCAGAAGCTGCTCAAAAAATCACCAGTCGACTTTCTCGAGTTCAATCCGAAATTGCAAAGTTATCAGGACTTCGCCAACGTGTAGAAGATTTACCAATTCTATTTGAACTTGCTGCAGGGGAGCCTGGTGGCATAGAAGATGCAGAAAAAGAGTTAGATGCAGTAAAAAAATCTGTCAGCGAATTAGAAGTTCAAACACTTCTCAATGGTGAATATGATGATCGAGACGCACTTATAACTATTCGCTCAGAAGCAGGTGGGGTGGAGGCTGCAGACTGGGCAGAGATGATCATGCGAATGTATTTGCGTTACTGCGAGCGTCATAATTTTAAAGTCGATGTACTTGAAACATCTTATGCTGAAGAAGCGGGAATCAAATCAACAACCTTTAAAGTTTCGGCTCCATATGCATATGGAACACTTTCAGTAGAACAAGGCACTCACCGACTTGTTCGCATCTCACCTTTTGATAGCCAAAGCAGAAGACATACATCTTTTGCTGGCGTTGAAGTGGTTCCGGTAGTTGAACAAAGTGATCATATTGAAATCGATGAGAAAGAGATCCGGGTAGATGTTTATCGCTCATCTGGACCTGGTGGCCAAGGTGTTAACACCACTGATTCTGCTGTCCGCTTGACCCACGTTCCGACCGGGATAGTTGTCTCTTGCCAAAATGAGCGCTCTCAAATTCAAAATAAGGCAACAGCTTTGGCTGTTTTGCAATCTAAATTATTAGAGCGAAGAAGACAAGAAGAGCAAGCAAAGATAAACGCGCTCAAGGGTGACAACTCTGGATCATGGGGAAATCAAATGCGTTCATATGTATTGGCCCCTTACCAAATGGTTAAAGATTTGCGGACTAATTATGAAACTGGAAATACTTCTGCTGTATTAAACGGCGAGATAGATGAATTTATAGAAGCTGGGATTCGTTGGCGAAGAAGTTCCTAATCAATGGGGAGTAATTAGAATTTCCGAAAATGTGGTTCGAAGCCGTGAGCAAAAAGGCCTACAAACTCTCAGAATCCATGCAATCTCACATTTTTCATAGGCTCAAAACAGGCCAATATCCATAAATTTCTAGAACATTTACATAAACTACTGTCAGGTCGAGGGCTTGGTCCCCGCACATGCAATGGGAGATGTAATGATCCGCTTTGAAAACGTGACAAAGGTTTATTCAGGTCAAGAGCGCCCTGCTCTAGATACTGTGAATCTAGAGATCGTAAAAGGTGAGTTCGTATTTCTAGTGGGCCTTTCAGGGTCTGGAAAATCAACTTTCTTACGTTTGGTTTTGCGTGAAGAACGCCCAACATCAGGCTCCATTCATGTTGCCGGAAAAGATCTCAATACTCTTGCAAAACATAAAGTGCCCGAGCTGCGTAGATCAGTTGGAACTGTTTTCCAAGATTTCCGATTACTACCAAATAAAACTATTTCTGAAAACGTCGCATTTACATTGCATGTTCTTGGATATTCACAAAAGGAAATTAACCGTGAAGTACCAGAAGTTCTAGAACTAGTTGGATTAGAAGATAAAGGCGACCGCTTGCCTTCTGAAATTTCAGGTGGAGAGCAACAACGTGTAGCTATTGCACGGGCATACGTAAGTCGCCCACCAATTTTGATTGCCGATGAGCCAACAGGAAACCTGGATCCAGCCACATCTGTTGGAATCATGAAGTTATTAGATCGAATCAATCGTGAAGGAACTACTGTATTGATGGCAACTCACGATGCAGGAATTGTGGATCAAATGCGCAAGCGCGTTATCGAACTTGATCTGGGACATGTTATCCGCGACCAAGTTCGTGGTGTTTATGGGTACACGGGTTAAGGGCGAAAGGTAGAAAAATGCGCGCACGGTTTTTGTTAAATGAAGTAAGAATTGGACTTCGCCGTAACCTGACAATGACATTTGCTGTTGTTGTCACAACTGCTATTTCACTTTCACTTCTTGGTGTTGGGTTATTGGCTAATGCACAGGTAAGTGCGATGAAGGATTATTGGTATGACAAGATTGAAGTCTCAGTTTTTCTCTGTGGAAATTTATCTGACTCACCATCTTGTGCAGCTGGTGTAGTTACACCAACACAACGCCTTTCAATTCAGCAAGGATTAAACGCGCTTGATGTTGTTGAGAGCGTTTTCTATGAATCACAGACACAGGCCTATGCTCGTTTTCAGGAAAGATTTAAGGATTCAGCGATCGCTCAAAATGTAACAGCAGATCAATTACCAGAATCATTTCGTGTTAAATTAAAAGACCCAACAGAGTTTGCAGTAATTGTAAGTGCTTTTAGTGGACGCCCTGGTGTTGATGTTGTTCAAGATCAAAGATCGATATTGGAAAAGTTCTTCCAGCTACTGGGAGTTTTACGAAATGGCGCACTAGCTGTTGGTCTTGCTTCTGTTTTGACCGCTGCGTTATTAATCTCTAACACCTTACGAATTGCAGCATTTAATCGACGACGTGAAACCGGAGTGATGAAGTTAGTGGGCGCATCTTCTTGGTCGATTCAACTTCCTTTCTTATTAGAAGGAGTTATCTCCGCAATTTTTGGTTGGATGATTGCAACCGGATTGCTTGCAGGTCTAAAAACAGTCGTCGATACAAATGTTGCGCCACTGCTCTCATTTACTAATTTCTTCGGATGGCGAGAAGTGTGGGTTTCATCTGCCTACTTATTAGCCACAGGCTTGGTAGTTTCCATTACTGCCTCAGTTATTACCCTGCGTCGTTACTTAAAGGTCTAATTACCCAACCCAAAGTAGTGGTTTTGCTGGCACCGCCCGATTGAACAAAGTGAGAGAATTAGAGCCAGTGAATCGATGATCACGCAGGAAAAACTAGGGTGGTGATGCGGCATGGTTAAAGAAGTTGGCCGCAAGGTCATAGCTCAAAACAAAAAAGCACGCCATGACTATTCAATTGCAGATGTCATTGAATGTGGACTGGTGTTAACGGGTACAGAAGTTAAGTCACTTCGTGCTGGCCGTGCATCTCTTATTGACGGATTTGCGATGATAAATGATGGTGAACTTTGGCTTATGGGTGTTCATATCCCTGAATACACTGAAGGCACATGGACTAACCACACTCCTCGTCGGGATCGCAAGCTTCTAGTTCATAAGAATGAACTCAATAAATTAATTGGCAAGATGAAGGATTCGGGAACAACATTGATCCCTTTACAACTTTATTTTAAAGATGGAAAAGCAAAAGTGGAGATTGCTGTTGCCCGCGGAAAGAAAGCACATGACAAGCGTGAGGCCCTAAAAGAGCGTGAGGCTGATCGTGAAGTTTCGCGTGTGGTCTCGCGCAGCCTCAGCGGGAAAGCTTCTAGAGCAGCATCTAAATACGACGATTAACACTTTCAAACGTTCCTGATTTACACTTAGTTCACCGCCGCTTCGATACCTCAATTTTTGGGGGATTGTGGCGACGGCGCAG
>JBIIGW010000039.1:0-8094 GCA_044236295.1 Candidatus Planktophila sp. | reverse complement strand
CCCTGGCTTATCTAAAGAGGATCAAGCAAGGATTTTTGAACGTTTCTATCGCGTGGATCCATCACGACAGAGAAGTTCGCAAGATGGAAGTGGTTTAGGGCTTTCAATTGTTGATGCAGTGATGACAGCCCACGGGGGCAACGTTTCTGTGGCTTCAGATCTTGGAAAAGGCGCAGTATTTACTCTGCAGTTCAACAATTAGCGTTTAATAACTAACATTCAATAACTAACCTAGTGATTCCATAGATCTAAGTACTGCGATTCGCTCTTGAATCGGTGGGTGTGTAGAAAAAAGTTTTGAGACTGATTTTGAATCTAAAGGCGATTCAATCCAAATATGTGCAACTGCAGTTGAGCGTTGCTGCACAACAGTGGAGTCAGATGCCAAAACCTCAAGTGCAGAGCGCAGACCCGCTGGATTTCTTGTAAATGAAACTGCCGTTGCATCGGCTAAGGATTCACGTTTTCTAGAAATGGCTGATTTGAGCATGATGGCAGCAAGTGGTGCCAGAATTAAAATAACTAGAGAGATGACAAGTGCAATCGGATTTCCATTCCCGTTGCTATCTCTGCGCCCACCAAAAAACATCATGCGGGTTAACATGTCAGAGACGATTGCAATTGCGCCAGCTGTTGTTGCAGCAACTGCGCTTACCAATGTGTCACGGTTTGCAACATGTGCCATTTCATGTGCGATGACGCCCTGTAGTTGATCGCGGTCCATTGCATCTAAAATCCCTGTTGTAAATGCAATGAGGGCGTGCTCGGGGTTGCGCCCAGTTGCAAAAGCATTAGGCGCGCTATCAACAACAATTGCAACCTTTGGCATTGGCATTCCAGATGCGATAATTACTTCATGAATCAAGCCAAAGAGTTTTGGGTTATCTGATTCCTGAATTAATTTTGCACCCGTCATTGTTAAAACTAATTTGTCAGATCCATAGTAAGAGCCCCAAACAGAGATCAATGCAATACCAACTGCAATTGGAACAATGCCGGCAGTTGAGCCACCGAAATATGTCAGTGATGCATAGACAACACACCACATCAAAATACCCATACCAATGAGCAGGCCAAATGTTTTGCGGCGGTTAGCCGCTTGCATCGTTCTAAAGTTCATTAGAACTTAACGTTTGGAGCGTTACGATCTTGTGGATCTTCAACTTCATAAAACTCGCGCTCTCCAACTTTTGCTAACCCTGCAAAGAAGCTGCTGGGGATGGTTTTAACAGCAGTGTTAAGCGAGCGCACATTGTCGTTATAGAACTGACGAGAGAAGGCAACTTTGTTTTCTGTTGTTGCTAACTCTTCTTGAAGTGATAAAAAGTTTGATGATGCTTTCAAGTCCGGATATGCCTCTGCCACTGCCAGCAATCCGCGCAGGGCTTGAGTCAACATGCCATCTGCTGCTGCAGTATCGGCAACACCTGTTGCAGATGTTGCTTTGGCGCGGGCAGTAACAACTGCATCAAAAGTTGATTGCTCGTGCTTTGCATATCCCTTAACTGTTTCTACTAAGTTAGGGATTAAGTCCGCACGGCGCTTTAGCTGAACTTCAATTTGAGCCCATGCTTCATCGACAGTGATGTTGAGTCTGATCAAACGGTTGTATTGAGTGATCAAGAAAAGTGCAATGAGTCCTACTACGACAACAGCGATGATTATTTCCATGCCTAATTAAACCGCTTTCTGGGCGATTTCATTCCCTGAAGTGCTGGGAGCAGGCTTAATCGATTTTTGATTTATGGAAGTTCAAAAACGAGCGGCTAGCTGTAGGCCCGCGTTGGCCTTGGTAGCGCGAACCATACTTAGCACTTCCATATGGATGCTCAGCAGCAGATGAGAGTTTGATGAGACAGAGCTGACCAATCTTCATTCCTGGAAACAATTTAACGGGCAAGTTTGCAACGTTTGAAAGCTCAAGAGTTATGTGACCGCTAAAACCTGGATCGATAAAGCCTGCAGTGCTGTGGGTTAAAAGCCCCAGTCGACCAAGAGATGACTTACCTTCTAGGCGACCTGCGATGTCATCTGGCAATGTGATTACTTCGTAGGTGCTTGCTAATACAAACTCACCTGGGTGCAAGATAAATGGCTCGTCGCCTTCTGCGATGACTTCGCGCGTTAGATCGGCCTGCTCGATGGAGGGATCGATAACGCTGTACTTGTGGTTTTCAAAAACTCGGAAGAATTTGTCTAGGCGAACATCAACCGAAGAAGGTTGAATCATCGCCTCGTGGAATGGTTCGCAGCCAACTCGGCCGGCGGCTATCTCTGCCCTAATATCGCGATCGCTAAGTAACACGGCGCCGAGCCTATAGGAAGCATGGCCCGGGGATGGGTTACGGCTCAAGTGAGCCCAATAAGGGTTGCATAAGTTACTGGCGGGTAGCACAATTTATCCATGAGCCATTACATAGCTAATCTGCGCGATATCGAGTTCTGCCTATTTGACCTACTAGGTCGAGAAAAAGTTATGGGTATCGCCCCTTACGGTGAAGTCGATCGCGAAACATCTGTTGGCATGCTCGAAGAGATGAAGCGTCTTTGCGAAAATGATTTGGCTGAGTCTTTTGTTGAAGGCGATCGCGTTGGAACAGTTTTTAATAAAGAGACAGGAAACGTAACGCTTCCAGAGAGTTTCAAAAAATCTTACAAAGCATACGTTGATGGTGAGTGGTGGCGTTTAGATGCACCAGTAGAACTTGGTGGAATGAAAGTTCCTCCATCGGTTCGTTGGGCAATGGCTGAAATGGTTTTGGGTTCTAACCCAGCAATTCACATCTATGCATCTGGTTATGCATTTGCACAAGTTGCACATGTATTAGGAACAGAAAAGCAAAAAGTGATTGCAAAACACATGGTTGAAAAGCACTGGGGCGCAACGATGCAGTTAACAGAACCTGATGCAGGTTCTGATGTTGGTGCAGGTCGCACAAAGGCTGTTGACCAAGGAGATGGCACATGGCACATCACTGGTACTAAGCGTTACATCACTTCAGGAGATGCGGACTTCTACGACAACATTGTTCACTTTGTTTTGGCTCGTCGCGAAGGTGGCGGACCAGGAACAAAAGGTCTATCGCTATTTTTAATTCCTAAGTTCATGTTTGATTTTGAAACAGGAGAGCTAGGAAAGCGCAACGGTGTCTATGTCACTAGCGTTGAACACAAGATGGGTCTTAACGTTTCTGCAACATGTGAAGTCAACTTGGGCGAGAAAGAGCCGGCTGTTGGATACCTATTAGGAGATGTCCACGAAGGTATTGCTCAGATGTTTAAAGTTATTGAGTTTGCGCGAATGATGGTTGGAACAAAGGCTATTGCAACACTTTCTGCCGGATACCAACAGGCCTTGCTCTATGCCAAGCAGCGTGTACAGGGCGGAGATATGAAGGTTATGAATGACAAGGCATCGCCTCGCGTCACAATCATTAACCACCCAGATGTGCGCCGCTCACTAATGGTTCAAAAGTCATATAGCGAAGGCATGCGCGCGCTGGTTTTGTATACCGCCTCTATTCAAGATGAGATCGAACTTGCGATTCAGGCTGGCAATAAAGAGCGCGCAGAAGATATGGAACGCCTCAATGATTTGTTGCTGCCAGTTGTTAAGGGTTATGGATCAGAGAAATCCTGGACGCTTCTTGGTACTGAATCACTACAGACATTTGGTGGAGCAGGATTTACAGAGGATTGGCCACTAGAGCAGTACGTGCGCGATGCCAAGATCGATACGTTGTATGAAGGTACAACTGCGATTCAGGGTCTTGATTTCTTCTTCCGTAAAGTCGTTAAAGATGGCGGACGCACACTAGGTCTGCTTGGTAAAGAGATTCAAAAGTTTGCTGAAGCTGGCGGCGCCCATCAAGAAGAGAAGCAAGCTTTAGTTAAAGCTTTGGGTGATCTCAATGGGATTATTGCCGTATTAGTTGGACATGCAATGGAGTCACAATCTGAGCCAGAAAAGATTTATCAAGTTGGTTTAAATACTTCTCGTTGCTTAATGGCAGTTGGCGACATTATTACTGCATGGCTACTACTTCGTCAGGCAGATATTGCAGTTGAAAAACTTCCTAACGCTGGCAAAGATGCTGATTTCTACACAGGAAAGATTGCCTCTGCAAAATTCTTTGTGCAGAACTATTTGCCTCACATCACTGCCGATCGCAAGATTGTTGAAGCCACAGATGGTGCGATTATGGAGATCCCTGTAAACGCCTTCTAAGGCGATACCATTTCCTGATGTTTACAAAGCACCGTGGTGAGTTTTACCTTGTCATGGGTGGAATGGTTTTCGCATTTAACGGCGTTGTCTCTACCGTTGTTTTAGAGCATATCTCGCCATATAGGTTGGCCCAGATTCGCGCAGTCGGTGCGCTAGTTTTTCTGCTGGCGATTGCTCTGATTATTGATCGCAAATCTTTGGCAGCAACACCAAAGCAAATGCCAAAACTATTTCTCTATGGAATTGTTGGCTTTGCGGCAGTACAGGCTGGTTATTTTCTAGGTATCCAGCGCGGTATTCCACTAAGTCTTGTTCTTGTAATCGAATTTACTGCACCTATCTGGATTGCTCTTTGGATTAAATATGTGCGCAAACATTTTGTTCCCAACTCAATGTGGGGCGCCATCGCACTTTCTTTGCTTGGCTTAATGATGTTGGCCCAAGTCTGGAATGGTCTGACTTTAGATGCCGTTGGTTTGTTGGGCTGCATCCTGAGCGCATTTGCATTAACTGCATATTTTCTAGTTGGTAAATCTTTTGGTACGACCCGTTCTGCCTTGTCATTAACCGTGTGGGGCTTTGCAACATCATCTATTGCATGGATGGTCGCGATGCCCGTGTGGAAGTTTCCATTTGAAGTTTTCACAATCGATATGAATCTACGCGGAATCTTTGAAGGCAATTTTCTACCAGGCTGGGTTTTGCTTTTGTGGATTGTTACGATGGGAACAATTGTTCCTTACTTACTTGTTATCTCGGGGCTTCGTCGTCTATCTGCATCAACTTCTAGTGTTATTGGAATGTTGGAGCCAGTAATGGCGGGAATCTTTGCATGGATCTGGCTTAATCAAAGTTGGAATGCAATTCAATTAACTGGTGGGCTTATTGTGCTGATCGGAATTTATATCGCAGATCGTGCTCGATCAAAAGTGGACTAAGCGCCGAAGTTATCATCCGTTGGTGCGTTTGTCTGTTCGCGGCCCTGCGTCCAGTCTTGTCCACTGCCAGGGTTTTGTGGCATATCAAAGAAGCGGGCATAGTGAAGTTGGGCTGAAACAGTAATTGTCTTAGTTGGTCCGTTACGGTGCTTAGCAACAATTAGATCTGCTTCACCGGTTCTGTTTTGAGAGTCATACATATCATCGCGGTGCAACATGATTACAACGTCGGCGTCCTGTTCGATAGATCCAGATTCACGTAAGTCAGAGAGCATTGGTCTTTTATCTGTGCGTTGTTCTGGTCCACGGTTTAGCTGCGAAATAGCGATTACTGGAATGTTTAACTCTTTTGCCATCAACTTTAATTGACGTGAGAATTCAGAGACCTCTTGTTGACGGTTTTCTACTTTTTTACCGCTGCTCATCAGCTGTAGGTAGTCGATAACGATGAGTTTTAGATCATGGCGCTGCTTAAGGCGACGGGCCTTTGCGCGGATCTCCATCATAGAAAGATTAGGGGAGTCATCGATAAACAACGGTGCTTCAGAGATCTCACCCATACGACGTGCAAGACGTGACCACTCATCATCTGAAAGTGAACCTGCTCGAATATTGTTAAGTCCAACGCGAGCTTCGGCAGACAACATACGCATTGTGATTTCACTCTTTGACATTTCTAGAGAGAAAATTACGGATGTTAATCCGTCGTGAATTGATGCATGTCGAGCGATATCTAATCCCAATGTTGATTTACCCATTGCAGGACGTGCAGCAAGAATAATCATGTTGCCTGGATGTAGTCCGTGTGTTAATTGATCTAGATCTTTAAATCCAGTTTTAACACCTTCAACACCAATTCCTTTAGAGATCGCTTCGATCTCATCTAAAGCTTGTGGCAGCAATGTAGAAAGCTGTACGTAATCCTCTGATGAACGGCGTTCTGTAACTGCATAGACCTCAGCTTGTGCCAAGTCGACCATCTCATCGACTTCACCTTCGGATGTGTATCCGTACTGAACAATCTTTGTTCCGGCCTCAACTAAGCGGCGCATAATTGCGTGTTCTCGAACAATCTTTGCGTAGTAACCAGCATTTGCTGCAGTTGGAACAGAAGAGATGAGTGTGTGCAGATAAGGCGCACCACCAGCGCGTGCAATGTCGCCGCGCTTTGTAAGTTCGGCAGAGACTGTTACAGCATCTGCTGGTTCACCGCGCCCGTATAAATCAATAATCGCATCGTAGATAAGTTCATGTGCTGGGCGATAAAAATCGCGCTCTCTAATTACTTCAATGACATCTGCAATTGCATCTTTAGATAACAACATTCCGCCAAGAACGGATTGCTCTGCAATTAAATCTTGTGGTGGTGTGCGCTCAAACTCTGCGCCCACTGAGTTTAAATTGGGATCGCGAGGAGCACGGTTATTGGGAAATTCAGCGATACTCATGTAGCTAACCTCCCACTAGGTACTGACAAATCGGGTACTGACACTGGCTTTGTTGAGCAAATTCATTCTGAAGCCTCTTTATTTCTGAGTGTTTCCAGGATGAGAACGAAGGGTTAGCCCCGTGTTCAACAGTGCTTAATTTTATTGTTTACCTATGCCGCAAGCGAGAAAGCATCTTTAACCATGGGGATAAAGGTGTGCATAAGTAGGTGCATAACCCTCTTTTCCTGTGTAGGAAGCGGTGGATGAACTGTGGGTAACTTTGTGTTGACCTGTAATTATGTATTAAACGTGCAGGTCACAGAGGAATTTGATCTGCACAGGGGTGTGGATCAAAGTATTTTGCTGTGTATCAACTAGTGAGATAAATAAAAAAACCCGCCACATTATGCGGCGGGTTTTTTACAACTAGAAAAACTCTAGTTAGCAAGTCTTTGTTAGTCAGTAATGGTTACTTATCAGCAACTACCTTGACTGAAAACTTAGCAACAATGTTGTGACCTAGTGAGATCTTTACATCGTGATCGCCAAGCTTTTTAATGTGGCCCTTAGTGCTAATCGCATGGCGATCAACATCTAAACCTGTTGCTGTTTTAATAGCTAGTGCTAGATCTTTATCAGTTACTGAACCAAAGAGTGCGCCCTTAGCGCCTACTTTTGCCTTAGAGACAACTGATGCAGATTCCAGCTTTGCCTTGATCTCTTTTGCGTGATCGATATCGCGAACTTCGCGTGCTGAACGAGCACGGCGGATTCCTTCGATCTGCTTTTCTCCACCCTGTGTCCATGCAATTGCATTTCCACGAGGAAGAAGGAAGTTACGAGCAAAGCCATCTTTAACAGTTACAACATCTCCTGCAGTGCCTAGGCCTGCAACTTCGCGAGTAAGGATAAGTTTCATAGTTGCATCCTCCTTATCGTGCTGAAGATGTGTAAGGAAGTAACGCTACTTCGCGGCTGTTTTTTACGGCTGTAGAGATTGAGCGTTGGTGCTGTGTGCATGCACCAGTTACTCGGCGAGCGCGGATTTTGCCGCGATCAGAGATGTACTTACGAAGAGTCGCAATATCTTTGTAATCGATATATGTGACCTTCTGTTGGCAGAAGCTGCAAGGCTTCTTCTTAAACTTCTTGCTCAGCGCTGCGGCTTTAGCATTCTTATTCTTTGGCTCGCGTAGAGCCTTGTTATTTCTTGCTCCCATTATGGTGCTCCTTTTCGGGCCCTAACCCTTTAAGTAAGTTTTTTATCTCTTACCTGGTACTAGGAATGGATGGATAGTTGGACGGATAGTTATTTAGTTTTTAAAAAGGTGGTTCATCGGTAGTAGAGGTTCCCCAGCCACCACCGGTTGAAGTTGGCGTTGATGCCGCTGCCCATGGATCTTCTGTGAATGAATCGGCTGCTGGTGCAGCAAATCCGCCACCGCTTCCGCCAGTGCGTTGGGCCTTAGTGACCTTTGCAGTTGCGTTACGTAGTGAT